>CAZWZZ010000130.1:0-10986 GCA_964638395.1 uncultured Caldilineaceae bacterium | reverse complement strand
AAACGATTTCATATTGAGGCTATTTTTGAGAATGACCCGGCCAAGATCGGACAAACTACAAAAGGTGATATCGTTATCCAGGATATCAGGTTTTTGGTGGATAAGATTTGTCAGCAACAGATTAAAATCGCTATTATTGCTGTTCCGGCTCTTTTTGCTCAAGAAGTGGCTGATATGCTTATTGAGGGAGGGGTTCAAGCCATCCTCAACTATGCGCCAATTACGTTGAGAATTCCCGACCACGTTCACGTCCAATACATTGATCCGGTGATGTACCTCCAACGAATGACCTACTATTTAGTTTAGTGTAGAACCGGTAGACCGCAGCACCCTGAGTAGACCGAGGAACGAGGCTGTATCGAAGGGTGCTGCGCTCTACTGAGAATCGAAGAGTCACAAGCTACAAAAAAAGCCCGGATTTTGTCCGGGCTTGTGATTTATTGTCAGAAAATTTACTTGATAATACTCAACGGTTGCCAGTATTGGGGGGCAAAGCCGATGTTAGCTTCGGGCGTTGCTTCCAGAACCTCCAGGGCCTTGAGCAATTGAGCATCTTCGCTGTCTAACAATTCCGGCACGGTCAACTCTGAGACTTCACGGGGGGCCAGCAGATCTGCGCCGGCTTCGACTTCTACGGTGATGTCCGGTTCGATGCCCTGTTTGCGGATGAGCCGGCCATCGGGGGTCAGCCATTGGCTGGTTCCCAACAATAGAGCCGAGCCATCATCCAACTGGAAAGGTTGCAACACTGTGCCTGTGCCGAAGGTGGTTTCTCCAACGACGGTACCCCGGTCGTGATCCTGAACGGCCCCGGCGAAGATTTCCGCAGAGCTGGCCGAGCCACGGTTCGTCAGCACCACCAGCGGTAACTCTGTAGCCACCCCGTCCGGTTTGACCGCAAACGCTTCCCGGTTTCCATTGGAGTCCTCTTGCAGCAGCACGTCGCCCTCAGTTAGAAATTGGCTGGTGACATTGATGGCTTGCTCCAACAGACCGCCGGGGTTGTTGCGGACATCTACGATCAAGCTGGTGGCCCCGGCTGCTTTGGCTTCATCTACGATTTCCACGATGTCATCGTTGAGATTGGCGCTGAATTGGCTCATCCGAATCAGGGCCACATCTGTACCGGGGATCATCGTCCACGTCGCCGCATCGACCCGAATTTCATCCCGGATGATGGGGATTTCTACACTCTCGTTGACATCTGGGCGGAAGAGGGTCAACACAACCTCAGTTCCTTTCTCACCCCGGATGAGGTCTACCACTTCATTGAGAGGCAAGGTAGTGACATCTTCACCGTCCACCTCGATGATGATATCTCCGGCTTTGACCCCGGCTCGACCGGCCGGCGAGTCGTCCAACGGGGTGATGATGACCGGCAGACCATCTTCGACACCAACTTGTGCCCCAATGCCAAAGAATTTACCGGAGATGTCGGTTCGCTGGCGCTGGACCTCTTCGGGGGTCAGAAAGCGAGTGTGACCTTCATCTCCCAATGAAGTGATTAGGCCGTTGATGGCCCCGTAGGTGAGCCGGGTGTTGTCCAACGCCCCACGGTCGATAAAATGGGTTTGGGCCAACTGCCACACCTGCCAAAAAACCTGAAACTCTTCCGGTTGATCCTCGGCCAGAACCGTGGTCGGTCCGAAGAAGGGCGTCGTAAAGTTACCGACGGCGACTCCGGCCCCAAACGTGCCCAACGTAAAGGCCAATATGCCAATGATAATCAGCGTAATTTTGGCAAATCGTTTCATAATTAACATCCTTTGAGATCAGTTAGTACTGTATGATTTGGATAAATGCTTGTTTTCGTGACGAATTTTGTAATCACATCTTACGATTTCTAACTTAACCTAACCTGAAAAGGGGCAGGGCACGTAGTTCACGAGCCTGAAGGTTCCACGAGGGCCATTTCGGGCGAAAATATCGTCGTGATTGTCAAGCCTGTGTAATTATGGTAACATTGAGCAAGAATTAACCTACTCTTAACAGTTTCTTAAAAGGGAGTTAACGCCCTCTTTTTATAGTTGTCACCTAAAAGAGTAAGATACCTTTTCCTGACGATTTACTTCTGTCAATATAGCCACAAAATTCTTGAGACATTATGCCAAAAGCCAGAAAAAAACTCCCAAAAATCACCTATGCCTCACCCGAAGACCCGCTGATAAAAACTTTTCTTATCCGCTCTATCGAACGTTTGTCGGGCCAGCCCAAAATCGAACGGATGTATGACCACGTTCTCAATGATCGGGCCGAGGATATGTCTTTTTGGGAGGCAGCGTTGGAACAGTTGCAGTTGCATGTTGAATATGATGAGCGGCAACTGGCTAAGATTCCGCAGCAGGGATCGCTCGTTTTCATCGCCAATCACCCCTATGGCGTCTTGGATGGCATCATCATCTGTAATATTGCAGCCAAAACACGCGGCAATTTTCATATTCTTATCAACAGCGCCTTGTGTCGGGAAGAGGCGGTCGCCCAATATATGCTTCCCATTGATTTCAACGACACCCAAGAGGCGCTACGCACCAATATCGAAACGAAGCGCCGGGCGGAAGCTATTTTGGCGGAAGATGGAACGATTGTCATTTTTCCGGCGGGCGGCATCGCCACATCACACGGACCCTTTGGCCCGGCGACCGATTTGGAATGGAAAACTTTCGCCGCCAAGATGATTCAAACCTCACGAGCGACCGTCGTGCCGCTCTATTTCCACGGCCAAAACAGCCGCATCTTCCAAATTGTCAGTCAGATCAGCCTGACGCTACGTTTGTCTCTCATTATCCACGAGGTCACCAAAAAAATTGGCGATACCATCCAGGTGAGTATCGGCGATCCGATTCCTTATCAGGATATTGCTGACATCAAAAAACGAAAGGCCCTGACCAGCTATTTGCGGGAAGTAACCTACGGCCTATCCTGTGACCAGTCGGAGCCGCGTCCTAACAAAAAACGTCGTATCAACCTCGAGGCCTTGTATTAAACCCACCCGTTTTAATCAGCATAGAGCCGTTGCTGGCGAATATAGTCCCAAACAGGATCAGCAACCTGATACCGAATGGTTTGGCCACGCCGCACCCGTTCCCGAATCTGCGAGCCGGAAATCTCTAATTGAGGCATCTCCACCCAATCCAATCGTGCCTCGAGGCCGGGGAGCTGGGTAGCCAGTTGCTCGATGTCCGGCTGATAACCGGGCCGGTGGACTACGGCCAGGCGGCACAACCTAAGCAACTGTTGGGGCTGGTGCCAGGTCGGTAAATCCGTCAGAGAGTCACCGCCGATGATGAAAAAGCAATCCTCAGCTTCCAGATCATACGTCTGCCGAATAAGGCGCACCGTATCGGTTGAGTAGTGTGGCCCCGGTCGCTCTAAATCTATCGGGCATAGATCAAAGTGGGGATTGTCGGCAATGGCCCGCTCTAACATAGCCTGCCGGTGGACAGCCGGAGTCTTCTTTCGTCCTTGTTTGTGGGGCGGGTCGCCGGCCGGTACAAACAGGACTTTTTCCAGGTTCAATGTGGCCCAGACAATCTCGCCACACAGCAGATGGGCCAGGTGAACCGGATCAAACGTGCCTCCGAGGAGACCAAATTTTCGCCGCGCCGACTTGTGGCTCACCACACCCACTCCAACTCGACATCGTGCAGAAAAACGGTGTCCCCTTCTTCCACCCCCGCCTGCCGCAGCGCATCGTGAACGCCCATTCGCTCCAGGATGTGATAGACGCGGACCACCGCTTCATCGACGCCCCAGTAGGTTTGGTGGGCGATCTTCTCGATGCGGGGGCCGGTCACCTGCCACCCCTCGGTGATTTTATGCACCTCAAAATAATCCTCCGGCTCTTCCAGCGTAAAGGTGGGGATCTCCGCCGCCTGCTCCTCTTCGGCCGGCAGTGTCTCCAGGTGGCCAAACAGATTGGCGATCAAGTGGCGCACGCCGGCCTGAGTAACCGCCGAGATTTTGTAGGCGGGGACATCCAATTCTTGGGCCTTGGCCTCGATAGCCGGCCAATGGGCTTCGGCTTGCGGCAGATCAATCTTATTGAGGACGATGATTTGGGGTTTGCGGGCCAGCCGCTCGCTAAATCGGGCCAACTCCTGGTTGATTTGCTCAAATTCGGCCAACGGATCGGGCGACTCACCGTTCAGCAGGTGAAGTAGCAACCGGCAGCGCTCGATGTGACGCAGGAATTGATGCCCCAACCCGGCCCCTGCCGAAGCTCCCTCGATGAGGCCCGGAATGTCGGCCATCACCAAATCACGATGTTCAAAGAGGATCACGCCCAGGTTAGGTTGGAGCGTCGTAAAAGGATAGGCGGCAATTTTGGGCCGGGCGGCGCTAACGACTGACAGCAGCGTACTTTTTCCGGCATTGGGCATACCGACCAGTCCCACATCGGCCATCAGCTTCAACTCCAGCGTGATCCATAGCTCCTCGCCGGGCAGCCCCCGCTCGGCAACGCGGGGAGCCTGGTTGGTCGAACTTTTGAAAGCGGTGTTGCCCCGCCCCCCCTGCCCCCCGTGAGCAACGATGGCCTGCTGCCCCGCTTCGGTTAAATCGGCCAAAAGCTCACCCGTGTCGGCGTGGCGGGCCAGCGTGCCGGGCGGGACGGGAATGATTAAATCTTCACCATTGGCCCCGGTCATCTTTTTGCCGCCCCCCCGTCCCCCGGCCTCGGCCTTGAAGTGGCTGCGATTTTTGAATTTAATCAGGGTATTCAACTGGGGGTCTACTTCCAGGATGACATCACCCCCCTTGCCGCCGTGTCCCCCGGCCGGGCCGCCCCTCGGCACAAATTTCTCCCGGCGAAAGGCCACAATCCCATCGCCGCCATCCCCCGCTTTGACCTGTATCTTGGCTTCGTCATATAACATCGTGATTTAACAACTCTTTCTTCGACAAATACTATTATCGTTCAGTTAACCCCATTATAGGCGAAATCAAACATTTGTTCAAACCTTTGGGAGCGATTATCATTCTTCCAACCTCTTGAGCTTTATGTTACAATACAGCTATGGATCTATTCGACCACGCCCGCGAAAAACAGATCGAACAAGAGGCCCCGCTGGCGGCCCGGATGCGGCCCCGGACGCTGGATGAATTTATTGGCCAGGATCACATCGTTGGGCCGGGCCGGCTGCTGCGGCGGGCGATTCAGGCCGATCAACTGTCGTCGGTCATTTTCCACGGCCCGCCGGGTACGGGCAAAACGACGTTGGCCCGGATCATCGCCAATACGACCCACGCCCACTTCATCGCCCTCAACGCCGTTCTGAGTGGGGTCAAGGATATCCGTGAGGCCATCAGCACGGCTCAGGACAAGCGGGGTATGTTCGGCCAGCGGACGATTCTTTTCATTGATGAAGTACATCGCTTCAATAAAGCCCAGCAGGATGCCCTCCTGCCTCACGTCGAAAACGGCACGGTCATTCTCATCGGGGCCACGACCGAGAATCCCTACTTCGAGGTCAACAAAGCCCTTGTCTCCCGTTCCCGCATCTTTCAGTTACGGAGCCTGGATGAAAATGATCTGCGGGGCATTGCCTGGCAAGCCCTGGCCGACAAAGAGCGGGGCTACGGTCAGCTCAAGGTCAACCTGACCGAAGATGCCCTCGACCATCTGGTCAATGTGGCCAATGGCGACGCCCGGGCCGTTCTCAATGCTCTGGAGTTGGCCATTGAAACCACGCCGCCGGATGAGTACGGCCTGATTAACCTGACTCTGGGCGTGGCCGAAGAGTCGATCCAGCGGCGGGCGGTGCTGTATGATAAGGATGGGGACGCCCATTTTGATACTATCTCGGCTTTTGTCAAATCGTTGCGCGGTTCCGACCCGGATGCAGCCCTCTACTGGCTGGCCAAGATGGTCTACGCCGGAGAGGACCCGCGCTTCATCTTCCGACGAATGATTATCTTTGCTGCTGAGGATATTGGTCTGGCCGACCCGCAGGCGTTGCCGGTGACGATGGCGGCGGCCCAGGCTTACGACTATGTGGGCATGCCCGAAGGCCGCTTTCATCTCAGCCAGGCTTGTCTCTACCTGGCCACGGCCCCCAAAAGCAACGCCACGTTTGCATTTTTCGATGCGCTGCGGGCGGTGGAAAAGGAGCCGGAGGCGGAAGTGCCCGATCATCTGAAGGATGCCAACCGGGACGCCGAAGATTTTGGACACGGTCAAGGGTATCTCTACCCCCACGCCTACCGCGACCATTGGGTGGCCCAGCAATATCTGCCGGGCAGCCTGCAAGGGCGCGTCTTCTATACCCCCAGCGATCAGGGACATGAGGCTACCATCCAAACCCAGGTCCATCGTCGCCGCGAGGCTCAACTGGCAGCGATGCTGGAGGCGGAGGTCTCCCCCTGGGAAACGTCTCTGGGCCGGGGACCGGCCACCCGGAACCGCTGGCTCCAACGCACCCTGAGCAACACCGGCCAACAGTTGGCCCACCTCCGGGATCGTGTTTTTACGTTGGCCCAGGTCGAGCGGCACAGCCTGGTGTTGGATTTGAACGGGGGTACGGGGTTACTGACCTGGGAGGCGGTGCGCCGAGCGCCGGTCGGCGGGGTATGGAGCCTGGCGGTGGAAGCCCAAACCACCGAGGCGCTCCGGCAGCAGGCTGCCAATCTCGACCCGTTGGAGCGGCCCGTGGTGCTGACCGGTGCGCTTAATGAGTTACCGGATTTGATCCGGGCGGAATCGGGGAGCGAGTCACCCCTGTACGATGTGATTTTGGGGCGCAATGTCTTTACCCGTCTGCCTGACAAACGAGCCGCTGCCGGAGTCGTCGTGTCGTTGCTCCGGGCGGGAGGACGCTTGGCCCTGGCCGAGATTATCCCCAAACATACCCAACGTTTATACAAATTGGTCGATCTATCAGCCTTACCCGCTGACCTGCGCGAGCGCCTCGCGGCAGCGGAGGAAGCGATCTATGATAACCCTGACGATCCGATGGTTAATTGGGATGAGGTCGATCTTAAATCTATTTTAGAAGAGGCCGGTCTGACGACGGTCGAAGTCACGTTCGAAATGACCACTGCACAGCAAGCTATCAATAGCGGACAACTTGAACGGTGGTTTAGCTTAGAGATAACCGGGGACCGGCCCACGTTTGCCCAACATTTAGCCGATAAAACCATGACCCCTCAGGAGATTGGTCAATTAAAACGTATTTTCGAGCAGCAGCTTGCTGAGCAAGTCGTCACCTGGCAATCCGCCGTTGTCTATGTGACAGGGCGCAAAGCCTAATCTTATCAACGCCACAAGCTGAAGTTCCTACGCATTGTTCCCCGGAAGCCACACAGTTTGTTATAATCTGCTACATCTATTTACCAATTCAAAATTTTCGGCGTAAACACAACTCAACGAGGAGGGTATTGATGACGCCCGAAATTTTTCTTGCCTTCGCCATTCTTTTTGGCACGCTCGTCGTTTTTATCCTTGATATTTTTCCTATTGATTTCGTAGCCTTTAGTATTATGGCTTTGATTTTGGTACTGGGACCGATTTTGGGAGTGAGCCCCGGAGAAGCGATTTCCGGTTTCAGTAACACGGCTACAATCACGATCCTGGCGATGTTTATTTTGAGCGCCGGAATCTATCGTACAGGAATTATCAATTTATTGGCTCATCATATGGTTCGTTTTGCGGGAAAAAACGAAATTAGACAACTGTTGACGGTAATGGTGGTGGTTGGCCCGATTTCAGCTTTTATCAACAACACGGCCGCCGTAGCCATCCTGATTCCATCGGTCATCACGATGGCCCGTGAGCATCAACAAGCGCCTTCCAAGCTGCTGATTCCGCTCTCCTACTTTTCGCAGTTAGCCGGCTCCGTCACCGTGATCGGCACGGCAACGAATATTCTGGCCAGTTCTCTGGCTGTCCAGGAAGGGTATCCCCCCTTTGGCCTATTTGAGTTCAGCCACATTGGGCTACTCATCTTTGTGACCGGCACCCTTTATCTGCTTTTTATCGGGCGCAGACTCCTCCCGGATCGTCGCACCGAACAGGAAATCACCCAAAATTATGAGATGAAAGAGTATCTGACCGAGGTCATCATCCTCGATAATTCGCCCTTGATTGGCCGGAATGTCATCGAGAGCCGTCTGCGGGAAGAGTTCGACATCCACGTGCTGGACGTTCTCAGACACGGCCAGAAGCTGACCCATCCTTTGGGCGATAAAACGCTCCATCAGGGAGACATTCTGTTCATCAGAACAAATTCCCTGCGGCTGCTCAAAATCAAGCAGATGAAGGGGCTGGCCATCGAGCCGGAGCTGCGGCTAGGGGATCAGAGTTTGGAGAGTGACAGGCGTGGTTTGTTAGAAGTGGTCATCGGGCCAAACTCGGATCTGATTGGGGGGACGTTAGAGAGTACCAACTTTCGTTACCATTACAACTGCACGGTCATTGCCATTCGTAAGCATGGTGAACTGATCCGGGAACGGCTCAGCGAGGTCAGCCTCAATTTTGGCGACACCCTGCTACTACGCGGCACGACCGAAGCCCTCGAACAGATCAAGCGGGAGGTAGGGTTCATCGTGACCGAGGAGCTGGAGCAGGAAGCCTTTCGGCGGGAGAAAACACCGGTGGCGCTGGCCATCATTGCCGGGGTGGTCATCATCGCCGCGCTGGGCCAGCCTATTTTGGTGACCGCTATCGCCGGTTCGGTGTTGATGGTGCTGACCGGCTGCCTCAAAGTCAATGAACTGCACGAGGCCATCCGCTGGGACGTCATTTTTTTGCTGGCCGGAATTATTCCGCTGGGATTAGCCTTGCAGCGCACCGGGGCGGCCCACCTCCTGGCCGAGTTTGCGGCCAGTTCCGCCGATTATGTACATCCCATCGTCGTGCTGGGCATTTTTTACGTGATGAGTGTGGTTATGGCCGAGTTCATCTCTCACAGCGCCGCTGTGGTCATTATGGTTCCGGTCGGCTTAGCCGTGGGCCAAACCCTCGGCCTGGAGCCGAGAGCCTTTGTCCTGGCCAGTATGTTTGCCGCCTCGATGAGCTTCTCCACCCCCGTCGGCTATCAAACCAATGCGATGGTGTACGGTCCCGGCGGTTACAAATTCCTGGATTTTACCCGCGTCGGTGCCCCTATGAGCCTGCTGATGGCCATCACCACGCCTATCTATATTGCCCTGATTTGGGGGTTATAATTAGTGAGGTGACTCTTTGACCGTTGAGATTGGACTGGTGTTGGCCATTTTGGCCGGCTCGATTGTCCTGTTTGCCATTGACAAATTGCGGGCCGATATGGTCTCGCTGTTGGTGCTGGTGACGCTGGCCATCACCGGCCTGGTGACGCCCACCGAAGCCTTCTCCGGCTTCGCCAACCCGGCTGTGGTCACGGTCGTGGCTATCTTCGTCGTCAGCGAAGGTTTGTTCCAGACGGGCATCGCCGACTTTCTGGGCATCCGTATCGTCAAAATCGCCAAATCGAACCGCAACCGGCTCATCATCATTCTGATGCTAACGGTGGGGGTCATTTCGGCCTTTATGAACAACATCGGTGCCACTGCCGTCTTTTTGCCTGCCGTTCTGATTATCGCTCGTCGGACCAAGATAAGAGCCTCCAAGTTGCTCATTCCGTTGGCCTTTGCGGCGGCGATGGGCGGTAATCTGACTTTGATCGGTACGCCGCCCAATATTTTGGCTTCATCAATTTTACAGGATTATCCCGGCTGCGAAAATTTCTCCTTCGGCTGTCAGGGCTTTCAATTTTTCGATTTTGCGCCGATGGGCCTGCTGGTGCTGGTCGTCGGCACGCTTTATATGACCTTCGTCGGCTACCATCTCCTGCCCAGCTACGATACGCGCACCAGCCTGACCGAGGATTATCACGTCCGCCAATATCTCAGCGAAATCCGTATCCTGCCAAACTCGCCACTGATCGGCAAATCTTTGACCGAGAGCCGTTTTGGTCAGGATTACGATTTGACTATTCTTGGCATTTTGCGAGGGGGGACGGATAGTCTGGCTGTGCGCCGCAGTGACCGTATGCGGGCTAATGATATTCTATTGGTTGAGGGTAGCCTGGACAAAATTTTGAAAGTGCGGCGGCAGCAGGGCTTACGGATCGAACCGGACCATCCCCACCATCCCGACGACTTCAAGCTGAAATCCCACGAAGCCGGAATTGCCGAGGTGATTATTGATGTCGGGTCGGGCCTGACCGGGCAAAGCCTCAAACAGATCGGCTTTCGGGAAAAGTATCGCCTGAGTGTTATCGCCCTGCGGCGGCGGGGGGAGGCCATTCTCAGCTCGATTGGGGATGAGCCGCTGCAACAGGGAGATGTGCTGCTGGTGCAGGGCAAACGGGAGCATACGGCTCTGCTACGCAGCAACCCCAACTTTCTCCTCCTGGAACCGATCCCCCTGGAAACGCGCCGCACGGAAAAAGCGCCCCTGGCGCTGGGCATTCTGGCCTTGATGTTGATCGTGGCCACCACGGGGCTGATACACATCTCGATTGCCGCCGTAGCCGCCGCCATTTTGACGGTTATGTTCGGTATCTTGAACATCAACGAAGCCTACAAGTCGATTGATTGGCAGTCGGTTTTTCTGATCGGCGGGATGTTGCCCTTGGGCATCGCTATGGAGACCTCCAACGCGGCCAAACTGCTGGCCGATGTCATCACCGTGCAGATGGCGGCGCTGGGGCCGATTGGTATTATGGCCGGTCTCTACATTTTGTGTGCGCTGATGACCCAGACCATGTCCAACGCAGCCTCTACCGTCTTACTGGCCCCCATCGCCATCAACATTGCCCTCGATTTGGGGGCCGATCCCCGCTCTTTTTTGATGGCCGTAGTGCTGGCCGCCAACGCCAGCTTTTTAACGCCCATCGCCCACCAATCCAATATTTTGATTTTTGGGCCGGGTGGGTATAAATTTACTGACTTCACAAAAGTGGGGTTAGGTTTGACCATTCTTTACCTGATCCTGATTATTGGGGTGCTGCCGTTGGTGTGGCCGCTCTA
>CAZWZZ010000129.1:5997-11052 GCA_964638395.1 uncultured Caldilineaceae bacterium | reverse complement strand
TGATCCGATTGTCATTGGCAGTTGCGTCAAAGAGCAGGTTCGGGTTTTAACCTTCGAGGGGGACGGCAGTGACCGCCAGGTGACCTGGTATCAGCCGGAGAAAGATCCCCGTGGGATGGGCGTAGCCGCCTTGCTGACCAGCGACGTTTACGGCCTCCGCTCTTCGTTGGATTTGGAAACCCAGGCTAAATTGGACCGGAAACGGGAATTAGCGGCCAAAGAGATTGAAGAATTAACTGAAACTGATAAAGAAGAACTGCGGGACCTGACGGCTAAGCTAGACGGGTTAGGCTTTACTTACACAATCCGAGACCCCCTCTACGATGATTTTGTAGAGGCGATGACGGAACGATTTGAAGAACATCCCGACTTAAAGCGGCCAGTCCTGACTAAAGAACAGCGAGAACAACAGGCCGCCCTGGCCCGCGAAATCGCGGCCAAATTGAAGGCGGAAGCCACATTGAAAGCTGAGGCTGAGGTGGAGTAACCTTCATGCGCTACATTGACATTTCCCTACTGCAAATTCCTGATGACCTAAAAAAGAAGCTGGCTGAGGCCACAACCATGTTGCTCTCACTCCCCACTGAGGCTGAACGAAAGGAATTTATCAACAAACGAGCCAGGCTGTGGGGCAATGTCAAACCGTATTTGACCAAATTGACGGGAACACGTGAGGATGATTACAAGTGTTGGTACTGCGAGGTCAAAGATAGCCGTTCTGATTATCACCTTGATCATTTCCGGCCCAAAAATCGGGTCAAAAATGGCAATGCGCCTGAAGAGCCGGGCTATTGGTGGCTCGCTTTCGATCACCGGAATTATCGCTTGTGCTGCGCCTACTGCAACTCTCCTCACAAGGGACAGGATAACGTGACTCGTGGTAAATGGGACCAATTTCCCCTGGAAGCAGGCTCTTTTAGGGCCAGCGACCCGGCCCATAATCTTGATGATGAGCGTCCGCTCCTGCTCGATCCCCTCCGGGCCAGCGACCCGATGTTGTTAGCCTTTTCAGAAGATGGGCGCGTCTATCCTCGCTATCCAAAAGATTTAGCCGAACTGCGGGCCAAGACTACGATTGAGATCCTCAATCTCAACGATGTGCGTATTGAGGAAGCTCGAAAAAAGTTGTGGCAAGATTGCGTTGAGTTAGTCAACGATGGCCGGCAGGTGTATCTTCAATATTTAGGCGGCTCTCCGGCGGCTAAAGTCAGGTTTGAAGAAATCTGCCAAAGAGTCAAACGCCATGTTTCCCCTTACGCCGAATTTTCAGAAACGGCCCGTTACTGTTTCAAAGGAACCGGTGAGGATTGGGTGCTGGCTTTGCTTTGAATGTGGTATAATACTGTGGAAAATTAACCTCGCACTCAAGCCACAGAATCCGGGCCATGATCCGTCTCGCGCTCAAGACCTAATCGGTTTATCACCTCGTCGTGGGACACCCATGCTCCTTCCGCCATTTCCTGCTTGGCGCGGGTTAGCTTTTGCCAGGCTTCGGGGCTGTTCATTTCCTCGATGGTGACCAGCAGACGCACATAGTAGTCATAGTCGATGAGGACCCCGGCCGCTCGACCGGCGCGAGTGAATACCACAGCTTCTCCCGTGCCGTCGATTAAATCAAAGAACTTGTCGGTTTCAGCCTGCAATTCGGTTATGGGTACGATTTTTTCCATCACGTCACCTGACCTGTCTGCGTTGATAAATTCGTGATTTTTTAGAATTTTACGGGATGGTTCACAAATAGGTTGACACTTGCTTACCCGCCGGATTGAACAACGTCACCCCGTAAAACGAAAAACGTGAAACGTAAGCGGTTATTTTGTCAAAATCATTACGTTTTGCGCTTTACGTTTTACGACGTTGTCAACCAAATTTCTTGGGGATATGAACCATCCCGGACTTTTTTTCGTGAAACACCGCCATCATTTCTAATTATTGCCCATACCGAAAACAATCCACCACGTGGTCGTTGACCAGCCCCGTAGCCTGCATAAAAGCGTAACAAATCGTCGGGCCGACGAACTTGAAGCCCCGCTTCTTCAAATCCTGGCTCATCGCCTCAGACTGTGGGGTTTGGGCCGGAATTTCGGATAGTGATCGCCAGGCGTTTTGAATAGGCTGCCCCTCGACAAAACCCCAGATGTAGCTATCAAACGCGCCGAACGCCTCCTGAACCTCCAGGAAAGCCTGGGCATTGGTGATGGCCGCCCTAACTTTGAGCTTGTTGCGAACGATACCCGGATCATCCAGTAAGGCAGCCACCTTGGCCTCATCATAAGCGGCCACTGTCTCCGGCTCGAAATTGTCGAAGGCCCGGCGATAATTCTCCCGCTTCCGCAGGATGGTAATCCAACTGAGGCCAGCCTGCGCCCCCTCTAAAATCAACATCTCAAACAGCTTCCGTTCATCGTGGAGCGGCACGCCCCACTCCTCATCGTGATAGGCGATGTAGAGCGGATCGTCGCCGCACCATTCGCAGCGTGTGGGCATAACTGCTTCTCCTCGTATAAAATCAGTAGACCACAGCATCCTGAGTAGACCGAGGGACGAGGTCGTATCGAAGGGTGCTGCGCTCTACTGAAAATAAATTCACGTTCCGAAGTTCAGACTTCGGAACTCTTATGGAAACAACCCCCGCTGCTCGGTGGCCTCGGCCACACGGGCGACGGCTAACATGAAAGCCCCCTGCCGCAACGAGACGTTGTTATGCTCGGTGAAATCGCTGACTTTGCTGAAGGCAATATCCAAAAAGTGGCGCAGATTGCGACGCACCTCCTCGATCTTCCAGGGGAAGGCTTGCAAACCCTGCACCCACTCGAAATAACTGACGGTGACACCGCCGCCGTTGGCCAAAATATCGGGGACGACGGTGATACCCCGGGCCTGGAGAATTTTGTCGGCGGTGGAGCTGGTTGGGCCGTTGGCCCCTTCCACCACAAATTTGGCCTGGATCGCGTCCGCGTTGAGGGAGGTGATCTGATCCTCCATCGCCGCCGGGATGAGGAGATCACAGGGCAACGTCAACAACTCGTCGTTCCTCACCTGCTCGACGCCGGGCGCTTCATACCCGGCCAGGGTGCGCGTCGGCGAGGTTTTGGCGTATTGGAACATCGCTTCCACATCGAGACCGTGGGGATTGTAGTAACCGCCGGAGACATCGCTGACGGCGACGATCGTGCAGCCATCCTCGGCCAGGTAATGAGCAGCCCAATACCCGACCTTGCCAAAGCCCTGCACCACCACCGTGGCCCCTTCGACCGGAACCTGATGCCGCTTGAGGGTACTCTCGGCGATGATGGCCACGCCCAGGCCGGTGGCATCGACCCGCCCCAGACTGCCGCCCAGGTTGATCGGCTTGCCGGTGACAATCTCCTGGCTGGCCTCCCCTCTGAAGGTGCTGTAGGTGTCGGTCATCCAGGCCATCGTTCGCTCATCGGTGTTCATATCCGGGGCGGGGATATCTTTCTTGGGGCCGATGATGGGCAGGATGGCGTAGGTGTAGCGCCGGGTCAGGCGGCGCAGTTCATTTTCGGTCAACGTATTGGGGCTGACGCAGATGCCACCTTTGGCCCCGCCGTAAGGCAAATCGAGGACGGCACATTTCCAGGTCATCAACTGGGCCAGGGCGGTTACCTCTTCGAGGGTCACGTCGGCGTGGTAGCGCACGCCCCCTTTGCAGGGACCACGGACGCTGGTGTGCTGCACCCGGTAGCCGGTGAAGACGTCGATCTCCCCATCATCCGTTTCGATGGGCAGGGACACCGTCAGCGAGCGTTCGCAATTGCGTAAAATACGATGAATGTTTGGGTTCAGTTGCAGCCGTTCGGCCGCTTCGTCCAGATTGTTTTGGGCCGAATAGAGCATCCGCAGGCCGGGGGTATCCTCGATTTTGGCCTGTAGATCGCCACCATCGCGGGTGACCGGGGGCGCGAGTTTCATGGTTGATCTCCTTTCAACATCATTGTTGAGCTATTTGCCATCACTAATTAGCAGACCGCAGCATCCCTTCGACACTTCCTACGGTCGCAGGACACAGCCTGAGTAAACCGAGGCCCGAGGTTGTATCGAAGGGTGCGGTTGCAATCTACTGAGTATACCATGATTTTCGTAACAGTCACGAAAAGATTATTAACTTGGTCGGCGAGGCGAACGTTTGCCCCGACTGTCTGGCCCTGTTCAAGGCTTGGCAGCCCCCGTCCCCCGCAGCGTAAAGAGACGGTAGTAAACCAGGAACAGCACGCTCAGGCCGGTTCCGGCGTACAGGGCCATCATCCCCAGGCGGCTGCTGTCCGTCCCGACCATCACGCCGTGTAGCAAGGCCAACAGGTAGGCCGGAAAGGTCAGATAGTGGAGTAGTCGCCACATACTCTGGCCGATCAGCTTGCGACTATAAAAACTGGCTGTCACCGTCAGGCCCAGGTAAAAGGTGATGATGCCCAGGCCGGTCCACAGCGGTTCATAAGGGCCGATGAAGGGAATGAGCAGATGCAGCAGGTTGAACTCGATGTAGGCATCACCCAGCAACACCAGGCCGTGGATGGCGGTAAAAATAAGGGTGCTGATCGACAAAAATTCGTGCAGGCCAAAGGCCAGGGCCGGAGAGAGCCATCCTTTGATAACTTTCGTGCTGAGACCCAGCCCCCACACCGTCGATAGCCACAGCATCACATAGGCCACGATGCCCCCGGAGCGGGCCATATACCAAAAGGCCGAGGTCTCGCCGGTCAGGGGCAGACCCATCAACCGGGCTTCGTTTTGCAAAAAGGCATGGAGCGGTTGGGGGAGGGCGGTGACGATAGTGTGCCCGGCCCCGGTCAGCAGGCTGTGGGCCGGGTCAGCCTGATAATCGAGCCACAGCCACAGACCCACCAGGGCCACCACCCCGCCAACGGTCAGGCCGGTGCCGATAAAAAAGAGGTCGCGCAGAAAGTTGGTCTCGGTGTCGGGAGAGGTTTTGGCTTGAACGGTCATTGTTGGTTCCTTTCGGTTGCTTTTGCCTCAAGACCTGTCTGGTTTTCAAGACCCATGTTCGACTGGACGATTGGTCCAAATGAAAAA
>CAZWZZ010000129.1:0-5897 GCA_964638395.1 uncultured Caldilineaceae bacterium | reverse complement strand
ATGGGCTGGTTTGCCGATGATTTCGGAAACCTGGCAGGTCTGGCTTGGATGGTTACGTTTCAAGACCTGCCAGGTTTTCAAGACCCATGTTCGACTGGACGATTGGTCCAAATGAAAAAATGGGCTGGTTTGCCGATGATTTCGGAAACCTGGCAGGTCTGGCTTGGATGGTTAATGATTTACGACCCACCACTTTGATTCCCGCCGCCAAAATTGACGGCAGGTGGGGGCGGCGGCGGGGCCACCGGCATCTCCGGCAGGGGAGCCAACGTCGGCAGGGGAGCCAGTGCCGGCAGCGGGGCGCTCTTGATCGTGGCTTCGCTTTTTTCAGTCACATCGCCGCGCACCGCCCCGGACGGACTGCTGTGGGTGCGGGTGGGGATGAGGGTGGGCACGGGCGGTATATCGGCCAGGGGAGGCAGCGTCGGCCACGGCGTCGGCAGCGGAGCCACCGGGGCCGGGCCGGGGGTCGGCGTGGGGGGCAGCACCGGGTCGTCGGCCTGGGCAGCCGGGGCCTCCTGGCGGGCGATGAGGTTCCAGCCGCCGATGAAGCTCAACAGGCTCAAGGCGGCCAGGGTCACTCTGGCCCCGGTGGTAAATTTGGCGGGGCGTTTTCTTGGTTTAGGCATCACTGCGTCTCGCTTTCGATATTTGGTAATTGGTAATTGGTAAATAGTCATTGGTCATCGGCGAAAATCTGCGTCCCGTTGCTGGTTCTGCTTATTTGGGGAACAACTCTAAATTTTCGTGCCTACGGGTTGACTGTCAGGCTCATTGTATCAAGGGGCGGTGAGGGACCGATGAACGGTGAGTGAAAATTTTTTCATTTAATTAATGCTCAATCCTCAGCCAAAAAGCCAGCCGGCTCCAGCCGGGTCAACAGCGCCTCAAAACCGGGCGTGTAACGAACCGCTCCCGTCCTGGTGAAAATCAAGCCCTCCACCTGGGGCAGACGGCGCAAATAATCCAGCCCCGCCTCAACCCCCACAATCAAAGCCACCTTGGCATACACCTCGGCCAGCAGCGTCCGCTCGGCCACGACTGAGACGGACAGGGCATCCGTTTGGGCCGGGCAGCCGGTGCGGGGGTCGATCAGGTGGTGCATCGGCTGACCGTGCCGCTGCCAGCGCCGTTTGGCGATGGTCGAGGTGGCCAGGGCGTGGTGGTGCAAAGCCAGGGTAGCCATCATCTGCCCCGATTTGAGCGGATGAACCAGGTCGATGGCCCACCCCTTTTTCCCCGGCGGCGCTTGATAGGCGAAAATATCCCCCCCGGCGTTAATCAAAAATGGCCCTAAGCCTTGCAAACGGTCGGCGGCCCGGTCCACCGTCCAGCCTTTGCCCATACCCCCCAAATCGAGGCGCAGACCCGGCGGCTTGTAAATCTCCCGCCGGGCGCGGTTAAGCTGCACCGCCTGATACCGGCCTCTCCCGGCCACAGGCGACTGGCTCGGCCTGGCCCGACCTCTCGCCGGGCCATCGACCGCGTCCGGCTCCGCCTCGATTTTCTCGAAGCTGCGATCATACCCGGCCCGCTCCAACGCCTCGAGCAGCGTCGGGTCGTAGAGCCCGCCCGTCATCTGAGCCGCCCACAGCGCCGCCTCGACCGCATCGAGCAGCGCGGGGCTGGCCCGGAAGGTCTCGTCGGCGCAGGCGTTGAGCCGGGATAGCTCGCTGGCGGGGTCGAAGCGGGACAGCCGCCGCTCAAAGCTGTCGAAGAGACGCTGGACATCGAGCAGCACGGCGCTATCGGTTTGGCTATAGAGCCAGGTCTGGACGGCGGTGTTCATAGCGCGAAAACCGTAGCCGGTCCAGTGCCAGGGGGTGGGGATAGGGGGCATAGCAAAACTCCTTATCGCTAATCGCCACAAATCAATCTACGAGCCGCCGGAGCTGCCGCCGCCGCCGGTTCCACCCCCACCGCCCCCGTCGCCGCCGCCGCCCGCCTGCCATTTGATAACAAACGGCTCGCTGTTGCGGCCCGTATCGGCAACGAACTCCTTCGTTTCGCCGTTCAGGTGGCCTTTGATGATGCCGATTTGCCAGGTGTAGAGACCGGGCGCCCAGCCGCTCCAGGGCTGCAACTCATATTCAGGCTCCTTCGTCCAATCGACAAAAACCGAGTCGTTGCTGCCCAGCGGCTTGATCTTGACATCGAAGAACTCATCCGGGGCCAACTGGCCATAATACTCCCAGCGCAAGATAGTGTTGCCGAAGACATCGACGCCGTCCGGGGGGGAGTAGCTGACCGGCAGCAGACCGTTGTTGGCCACAGCCTGGGTAGGGACGACCGGCACGGGAGTCAGGCTGGGCAGGGCCGCCGTTGCCGGTTGCCAGGCGGTCGGCGTCGGCCAGGGCGTAGCGGTCGGCCAGGGGGTGGGGCTGGGCCACGGGGTCGGCGTCGGGGTGACGGTGGGTGAGGGGGTGTCTGTGGGCGCGGGGGTCGCCGTAGCCGTGGCTGTGGGTGAGGTGGTCGGGGGTGGTGGAGCGGGGGTGTTCGTTGGCGGAGGGAGGGCCTGGGCGTTGGCCTGGGCCTCAATCGATACGTCGGCCTGCTGACAGCCCGCCACCAGGCTGATGAGGCCCAGACCGGCCAGGGTCAGTCTGGTGTGGTGCTGTATCTTTTGCGGCAAGTGGGGTAGATTGCTCATCATACTTTCTCCTAAAAAACGAGATTTTAATCACTTGTGCTGTTCAATTTGGTAATTGGTAATTGGTAATTGGTAATGAGATTGAATGACCAATTACCAATGACTAATCGTCATCATCGTCATCATGCTCTTCGTGGTCATCATCGTCATCGTCATCATCGTGCCGTTCGTGATGCTCTCCATCATCGTCATCGTCATCGTCATCGTCATAATGCCCCCCGCTACTACCGCTGTTAGATGGGACGGCGGCGGCGGCGGCCTGGCGGCGGGCCAATTCGTTGTAGGCCATATTCAGTTGTCCCGTCGCCGCTTCCAGCGAGTGGCGCAACTGCTGTTCGGTCTCGGCCAGCGTCGTCATTTCCTGTTGATAGGTGGCCTCATCCTGCTGAATCGCCTGTTGCAGAGCGGCGGCCTGCCTTTGCAGTGCGGGCAGGTTGACCGTTTTTTGCTCGATCTGGCCCTGTAAGGCTAACAATTTGGCCTGTAACTCGTTGACGGTGGCTTGTGACCGGCTGTCCAACTCGGTCAGCGTCGTCTGGCGCTGTTCGACCTGCGCCCGGAGCGTCGCTTCCCGCGCCGTGAACGCTTCTTCCATCTCTCGGTTGACGTCTTGGCCGGTCACCTCGGCTGCCAACGTCTGGCTGTGGCTCTCAACCGGCGTGGCCGGCGGCGCGGTCGGCTCGCTCTGTGCTGCCGGCGGCGGTTCGACAAAGGCCGACAAAATGGCTATCATCACCATCATCGCTACGACGATGGTTAATCCCCCGGCGGTCATTAAAGCAACGTTTCGTTTCATAATGCTATCTCCTTTGGGTTTCTAGCGCCCCAGTTGGGCATTGGCTTGCTCTAAGTTGGTCAAGACTTCCTCAAGTTGAGCCTGTAGCTCGGCATACCGGGCTTCGTACTGGCGGCGGGCCTGGGTCAGTTGGCTGTCATAGAGCGCCAGCCGCTCGGTGCGAGTTCCCTCTAGCTCGGCAATCTGGCCGGTGAGGGCCTCCTCCTGAGCGGTCAGTTCATCCAGGTGGGCCTGGGCCGTGGCCACCTGGCCGGTCAACAGATCGACCTGCTCTTGATAGGTGGTTTGATGGGCCTGCAACGTTTGCTCCAGTTGACCAATCTGGCCTTGATAGACTGCTTCCCGGCGGGCCATATCCTCCTCCGGCTGGGTGACACCTTGCGTCGAGCTTTGGGAAACATCGAGCGTCAGGGGCGCAACCGGTTCGGGCGGCGGGACGGTCTCGGCCGGTGGCTGCTGGATTTGGGGCAAAAAGCTAAAAATACCAACCGCGATCACAATCAACAGGGTCAGACCCACGGCCAGGGAAACACCTACATATTTCATCGTGTACCTCCATAATGGCTCAACAGAATTGGGGTGGTTCAAATTTCCAAGAAATTTGGTTGACAACCTCCGTAAAACGTAAGGCGCAAAACGTAATGATTTTGACAAAATAACCGCTTACGTTTCAGGTTTTGCGTTTTACGAAGGTGTTAACCTCCTGAGTTCCGGAAGAGCCTCATAATTTGTTGTTCGTTGTGATGTTTAGTTTAGAGAGGGGCCGTGAAAAGCGGGTGAAGTGTGAATGAGAAAATTTTCATAAAGCCCAAAACAAACAAAAATGCCCGCCGTTTACGGCGGGCATCAAACGAACGGTAGTTCTGCATATAACCGTGGACCAGTCAAAAAGCCGCTTTTTTAGCTCTAGCCAAGTCCGTGACTTGGCGATTCTGGGTCGGAAACGCCAGTCACGGACTGGCTTTGCGCTAACCACGACGATTTGTAGAGCTACCAAACGAACGCTGAGGACAAATAATCAGTAGACCGCAATCAAATGCCCCGAGCCGGTTTGCAACCGGCGGTCGGAGGTTAGGGCGAAACCTCCTCCGAGCTTGGCCGTTGAGGTCTACTGATAATATCTTCTGGAGGGTGGCCTAAGCATCAATCATCCTTCTCATCGTCATCCTCATCGTCATCGTCATCCTCATCGTCATCCTCATCCTCATCCTCATCGCCATCGTCATCGTCATCGTCATCCTCATCGCCATCATCTCTCTCCTCCTCCTCCTCCTCATCCGCCTCTTTTTCCTCACGCTCCGGCTCATCATTGTCATCACCGGCCCGATTATCCAGATCATCATCCTGATTATTTGGCGACTGACCGAGGTCATCCCCCGGAGTGGACTCTGTAGAAGCGGGGGCAGCGGTCTCGATGTCAGCCAGGGCACGCTGCGCCGTCCGTAGCCGGGCCTGGGTGGCCGCTAACTCCTGGTTGATTTGGTCGAGGGCGCTCTCCAACTGGCTGAGTTGGGCCTCGTCTGCCCGGATAGCCTCCCGGACCTCGCTGATGTCCATCTGCAACCCCTGAATATCGACTTCGGTTTGACCGATTTGGGATTGGAGAGACAACAGCCGGTTCTGTCGCTCGGCACGCTGCGCTTGCGCCTCACGCTCCAACAGGGTCAGGGATTGCTCTTTCTGGGCAATCTCCACCTCGCTGTTGGCCCGCTGCGTTTGGAGAGCCGTGGTTAGCTCCACGGCCCGGTTGCGACTCTGGATCGATTGGGCCATATCGGCCACGTCGAGCGACGACCCGAAATTCAGGGCACCGGCCGGCGTCGGGCCGAGCATAAAGAGAGAGACGATTAGCCCGACCGTCACCGCCAGCCCCAACAGACCAACCAGGTATGTTACTTTTGTTGATTGTCTCATCGACAGCTCCAATCTCTTAATCCGGCCCTACCCTTATGGCAACTGAGCCTGCACCGTGGCTAACATTTCCTGAGCCGCTCGCAGTTCAGCCTGGCGTTGAGCCTGGCGCGTCTGGATGGCCTCGAGGTCGGTTTGATAGGTGGCTTGCTGCGCTGTACGGGTGGCCTGCCAGGCTGCGAGGTCCGCCTGTAGCTCCGCTTTCTGCCGGTTCAGCGCCTCGAGCGACTGCTCGGCGGTGGTAATCTGAGCATCCAGAGCTGCCTGCTGCGTGGGCCAGGTCGATTGTCGGGCCTCGATGGTTTGTTGCAGGCTCACAATCTGCGCCCGGTAGGTAGCCTGCTGCTCGGCCAGCCGTGTTTCGAGGATCGTAATCGTCGGATCGACAGGAATGACGATGGCCGGTTGCGATACTTCATTTTCGATGAACAGGTTGAAAATGACCAGCAAAAAAAGAAGGAGCAAGATGACCCCGCCCCCAATAAAAAGTGTTAACTGTCTCATTGTTTGTCACCCTATATGCGCTCATCACTATCAGGC
>CAZWZZ010000128.1:9084-11065 GCA_964638395.1 uncultured Caldilineaceae bacterium | reverse complement strand
AAATCGTCTGGGATACAGTGAAGCAAGTGATTCCCCAAATCAAACCCCACATTCAACAAATTTTGGCCGATCATCAACAATGATACATAGATCGGAATTATGACAAATTGGCCAGAGCGGTGCGATAGGCATCGAGGGCGCTCTGGAGTCGGCCATCCCGCATCATAGCGTCACCCATCACTTGATAAAGAGGCGCGTTGGTGGGGTACAACTTGATGGCTTGCTGGGTTTGTTCGATGACGGTGTCTAAATGGGTATTGGCCGCCACCAGGCTTTGGTAAATTCTGACCGCCTCGTTGATATTGCCATCTTCGCGGGCCAGACGAGCCAATTTGAGCCGCTCCTCAACATCAGCCGGTAAATCATCGAAATTTGGATCGGGCGGAAGGCTTGGTTGCAGGTCGGCCACCGAGACCGTGGCTGTCGCCGAGGGCGGTGGCGGCGGCGCGGTCGGAATGGGCTGCGCGGGAGCCGGGGGCGGCGGTGTGACCGGCACCGATGGAGAGGGCGGGGCCGCGGCCGGCTGCGGTTTTGAGTTGGTGTCGTTGCCCCCCTCCCGGAGCTTGCGGAGCCAGTCCGGCATATCGGGCGGCGTCACCGGGGGTTGGGACGGGGGCGGTGGCGCCGTCTCGGTCGTGGTCACGGGGACAGGGGGGGACTCATCCTCGACCGGTTCCGGTTCCTCGACTGCTTCGGTGGGTTCTTCAGCAGCTTCTTCGATGGGTTCTTCGATAGGTTCTTCAACTGGCGGAACCGGCTCCTCGCTAACAGCCGGCGTGGTGTCTGCTGCCGGTTCCAGAGCCGATATTGCCTCCGTCAGGCTTGGTTCTTCAACGTCTAACGGTTCGACACCCTCTTCGACTTCTCTCAACCAATCTGGCAAATCCTCCTGATCGTCTCCCTCATCTGCGGCTGCCGGGATGGGGGGCGGTTCAGGCGTGGCCGGTTCCGGTAGACTCTCGGCCTGGGGTGCGGAGACCAGAGTCTCTGTTTCGATACTCTCACTGTCGTTCTGCACCTCTTGCAGCCAATCCGGCAGTTCGTCCTCGATGATATCCTCATCCATATCCTCAGCGACCGCCTCATCCGGTTCGGCGGTTATGTCAGCAAAAGGATCAGGGCTAGGCTCTGATGGCTCAAAAAGATCATCCTCATCGATATCTGCTTCTTGCAGCCAATCCGGCAGATCATCTTCGGCAATTGGAATATTGTCATTGGCCGAAAGCGGTTTGGCCAGTTCAATCGTTGATAAATCATCCTCGGTTGAGGCGGTCTCTCGCAGCCAATCGGGTAGATCTTCGTCATCTTCACGATCATCGCCGTTAATGGCCGATGGAGGAGGAGCGGCAGCCGGGGTCTGGGCCGGGGTATCGCTTGTTTCTTGCTCGGCTTGCACGCGCTTCAACCAATCCGGCAGATCCTCATCATCCACCTCCGTATCGGCGGGCAGGACAAATTCTCCGGTTTCATCTTGCTCGGCGTTGCGTAGCCAATTGGGTAGGTCATCGTCGGCGACATCGTCAGCATCGACCAGAGAGGAGGCCGCCTCCAGGTCAGACTTGACAAATTCCTCCGTACTCTCTCGTTCGACATCTCGGAGCCAGTCCGGCAAATCATCCTCTTCGGTGGCCGAGGTATCCGCCGGAGCCGGCGGCGGGACGCTTTCATCATCCTCCACATCCTGGAGCCAATCCGGCAGATCGTCTGAAACGACCATTTTGTCGTCCGACTCCTCACGCTCCGTCGGCGGGTGAGGCGCTGCCGGGATGGTGTCGGTGGCAGCAGAGGGTTCCTCATCATCGGGAATACCCTGGAGCCAGTCGGGGAGGTCGTCCGTCGTTTCAGTATCAGTATCAGCGTCAGTATCAGCCGGTGGTGGGGTGGCTGCTTCGGGCATGGTCGGCATCGTTTCGACCTCGGCCGGCCCCTCATCGGGAATGTCCCGGAGCCAATCGGGGAGGTCGTCCGCCGCTTCAGTATC
>CAZWZZ010000128.1:0-8984 GCA_964638395.1 uncultured Caldilineaceae bacterium | reverse complement strand
GGCTCTGGGGTGGGGGATTCTGGGGCAGGCGGTTCCGATGTGGGGGCTTCGCCGCCCACACGGTTTCTTATCAAATCATCATCAGATGTCGAGAGCAGCCAATCTTTCGCGGACATGCCGTGGGCTTCATCGGGGCGTTCTTCGGTGACTGTATTGAGATCAATCCCTTCCTCAGCCAGGAGCCGTTCCAGATCGGACATTGTGTCGGTCTCTATCGTTGAGTCAGCCGCCGGGGCAGGGGAGGGCGGGAGCGGTTCAGGTTGCTCAGGTTCGGGTGGCGTATCATCCAGCCGTTTTTTGATCAGATCATCGCTGGATGTCGAGATCAACCAATCTTTGGCGGACATGCCGTGGGCTTCGTCAGGGCGTCTTTCAGAGACGGAACTCAAATCAATGCCCTCCTCGGCCAACAGCCGCTCCAAATCGGACATACTGCTATCATCACCGACATCTTGCAGCGCCGGGTCTGGATGAGCGGGCGTTTCCGCCTCTTCTTCTTCCTGACCACCACTTTTGCCAGCCCGGATTGCTTTGAGCCAATCCGGGGCCTGATTCTCGTCGAACGAGCTTTCGGAGGCCGACGTAGCCGCTTTCATCCAATCGGGCTGATGTCCATCAGCCGGGGATTCTATGTCATCGTTTGAGTTGTTTTCGGGGGGTACATCTGATAAATTTGTCATAATCTTTTGTTGGATTGCTTTTAGGATTCTAAATAATTACGCCGACAGTGGCGCAACTCACCATAATATATTATGCAATGATTCAAAAGAATTGTCAATGGGTTTTTAATAATCGCAGCGGTCACAGTTTCGTGAGTCGCCTCAATCAACCAGATTATGCTCAGTCGCATACCGCACCAGATCGACCCGGCTCCGCATCTCCAGCTTGTTCATAAGATTGCCCCGGTGGCTCTCGACCGTGCGGATGCTGATGCTCAATTTCCGAGCCATCTGGCGGTTGGTGTACCCCTGCACGATGTGACGCAGCACCTCCAACTCACGGGGCGTGAGAATATCAATGGGGGGGTCTTGACCGTTGGGGGCCTGGGACAGGGCCTTGAGAAGCGCCTGGGTCATCGTCGGGTGAACGTACAGGTCCCCCCGCCACACGGCGTGGATGGCCTCAATCAACTCCGACTCAACGGCTTGCTTGAGGATGTAGCCGTTGGCCCCGGCCCGGATCGCTTCGCGGAGCAGGCCGTTGTCCTTGTGGACGGTCAAAATAAGGATTTTGAGATCGGGCAACAGGGAGCGTAATTGGCGCGTGACTTCCACCCCGCCCAGGTCGGGCATGCTCAGGTCGAGAACCATCACGTCCGGTTTTTGATGGTCGGCCAGTTGCAACGCTTCTGTGCCGTTTTTGGCTTCATCAACCACTTCGATATCTGGTTCGGCTTGCAAGATGGTGCGTAACGCCGCTCGTAACAAGCCGTGATCGTCAACGATCAGAGTCCGAATTGACATAAGGTACCTCCACATATACAGTTGTGCCGTTGCTTATTTCACTTTCGATGACCAAACGTCCGCCTAACATTTCGGCCCGTTCCCGCATACCTACCAGGCCCAGACGACTGCTATGATGCGTATCGTCGATGTCAAAGCCTACGCCGTCATCCTCGATAATCATGATGATTTGGTTGTCCCGCCGTTTCAGGAAAACATCGGCCCGGCTGGCCCGGGCATGCCGGCCAACGTTCGTCAGGGCCTCCTGGACGATGCGATACAGGCTCGTTTCGACGGTCAGGGGCAGCCGTTCCCCGCCCAGATTGACCGTTTCGAGCTGCAAAGCCAGGCGACGCTGCTCGCCGAAGGTCTCAACAAACTGCTCCAGAGCCGCAACCAGCCCTAAATGTTCCAGGCTGGCCGGCCGTAAATCCATCGCCAGGCGGTGCAGATTCTCCAGGACACTTTCGGCCATCCGCTTCAACTTCGTCACCCGGCTGACGACAGCCTCCGGGTCGTGCGCCTCCTGTTCCAGCAGATGTAGCCCCACCCGCAGCGTGGTCAGGGCTTGCCCGGCCTCATCGTGCAGTTCGCGGGCGATGTGACGCCGCTCCGACTCCTGCCGGTGAACCAGTCGCCGGGACAGCGATTGCAGCCGTTTGTGGCTGATGTGAACCTGCTCAAAGAGACGCGCATTTTGGATGGCCACGGCGGCTTGATTGGCAAATGCCTGGGCCAAATTGGCTTCCGTCTGGCCGTAAGCCCCGGCCCGGCGGCTGTCCAGAGTCAAATAGCCGATGACTTCACTGCGGACCATCAACGGCACGCCCATCCAGGCCCGGATCGAAACGATTTCATCCCCCATCTGAAAGCGGGGATCACTTTTAACGTTAGACAGGATGAGGGGGTGGCCGGTGGCCTGGATTTGTTGGTACAGCGGATCATCAGCCGGGCGACGGAGCGAGTCGCCGCTGCGGGGCTGGTTGAAGGCGGCCCCCCGACCGGCCACGACAGTGAGCCACATATTTTCCCGCAAAAACACATAGGCATTGTCGTAGGGGATGACCTGTTCCAGATGGGTCAGAATGTTTTCTAACAAATTATTGAGGTTGAGAGTTGAGGTCAGGGTGCTGGTTGCTTCGCGCAGCGTTTCGGCTTGCTCGCGGGCCTGGCGTTGATCTTCGTAGAGCCGGGCGTTCTCAATCGCCGTGGCCGCCGGCATCGCCAGCCAGCCCAACAAGCGCATATCTTTTTGATCGAAGGGGCGTTTCTTTTTATTGCGGAGTTCAATGGCCCCGATGGTCTGGCTACCGGTTTGTAGGGGGACGCTCAACACGGAGCGGGGCTGGCTGTGCGCTGCTTCAGGGTCGCTGAAAAAATGGGCGGCCTGGGCCGCATCGGGGATCAGGGCCGGTTCGCCGTGGCGGACCACCCAGCCGACGACTCCCTGATCGACCGGTAGTCGCCGGCCCCGCACCAGATCGGCATTTTCACCGGAGGCGGCGGCGAACCACAAATCATCCCGGTTTTTATCATACAGAGCAATGACCGCTGTGCCAACATTCAGCAGACGGGTGGCGTGATCGGTGATGACCGTCAACGTTTCTTGCAGATCGAGTGTCGAGATGATGGCCTGGCCGATCATGCTCATGGCCGCCAACTCCTCCACCCGCTGGCGCGTTTCATTATAAAGGCGGCTGTTTTCGATAGAGGTGGCCGTCTGGTCGGCCAGAATTTGCAAAATTTGACGGTCGCTGGGGGTGAAGCGTTGGGCCTGGTGGCTTTCGATATTCAAAACGCCGATGACCCGCTCGCTGACTTTCATCGGGACGCTCAGTTGGGAGCGACGGGGTCGGTCCGAAGCGAGGGGCAGCCCACTGTTGATAACCCGGCCGATGTGGTGGGGCTGACCGTGATGGATAACAATCGAAGCGACATCCCCTTGTTGGTTCAGACGCAGGCTAAAGCCGGTTTTGTCGGGGGCGGTGGGAAAAAGTTGTTGGACGGAGGGTTTCTTGCCGCTCTGCTTCTCGATCTGCCGCCGGCCGCTGCTTTCACTCTGCAAAATCTTGGCTACAGTCTTCAACACCCGCTTCAGGATCGTTTTCTCATCCCGCAGCAAGTGCAATTCCTGGCCTAACTGGTAAATGGCCACCAGCCGATTTTCGAGCCGTTTGCGCTCGGTGATGTCGCTGACCACCCCGTAGATGATTTTCGAACTGCGGGCGGCGTTGACCTGCACCTGGCCTCTGTCATAGACCCAGATTACCTGACCATCAGCCCGAATCAGGCGATACTCTACTTCCGAATCTTGGCCAATGGCCAGCCTGGCCGTTTGTGAGGCAGCCAGCCCCCGATCCTCCGGGTGAATGATGTGGCCGGGCCAGAAGTTCCAATTATGAAGAAATGTTTCGGGGGGATAACCGGTCAGCGTTTCGATATGGGGGGAGAGGTAAAGATTGAGGTAATCCCCCTCCGGCGTCACTTCGGTCACATAAATATGGTCACTGATAGCCCGAATGACGTGGTTGAAACGTTCTTCGCTGCTGCGGAGTTTTTTGGCCGTTTCCTGTTGCCGGGCAGCCAGCAGCGACAGCCGCGCATTTGCCTGACGCAAGGCGGTCAGTTCGGTGAGGAGTTGCTCTCTGGTTTTTGTCTCGTCGTTGAACTGGAGTTCTGGCACGGGTAACGGGTTCATTAATGGGTGCGAATTCGGAATTGAGTAACAGGTTGGTGCTATTCGGATAAAAAAACGCCCCCTGCACAGACCATTCCCGAAGGGGAATAGTTAGACCGGGGGCGCAATAATCATACGCACATCGTCAAAAAAGTCCTGCGTGCAGGTAAAGAATTGTTAAGGTTCAGTGACCATAAAGTAGGTTACTAACCCCAGATTACAACAAAATGCAGCGTCAAACAATAGAGGAAATAGTCCTAATTCGTGATAAGGAAGCAACAGTAGATTACTCCTCACGCAAGGCGGCCAGGGTTGCTTCATCAAAAGGATTCTGCCCCTGTTCCAGAGTCGTGATCCACGCTTCTCGTTTGGCGCCATAGTCGTCATATTGCCCATTCTCTTTCGACCAGGCCACAAAGGCGGCGAAATCCTCGAGGGCCCCCTCATAATCACCCGTCAAAGCGCGGGCCACGCCCCGGCTGTCCCGGTGACTGGCCAGCGAGTTGGCCTCGGCCAGAGCCACACCCTGCTCGCAAGCCTCCAAAACATCGGCGGCGTGGTTCCACAGACTACCAAACCAGCATAGATTATTCCAATAGTCGGCCGGGATTTCTAGCGAGGGGTCAATCGTTTGGGCCTTCTCCTTTTGACCATAAGCCGGGTTCTGTTAAAAAATTAGACATTCAGCGCAGAGAGTTGTACACTTAGCCCTGATTTTGTCCTGAATATAACCAATCTGATACAATTGGCAAACTGTTGGCCCGGTGTCATTGGCAAGTATCAGTAGCTCGCCACCATACCCTTCGATACACCCTTGTTCCTCGGTTTACTCAGGATGCGATTGCGGGCTATTGCGTAGGAGGCTTTGAAGATGTCGAAAACTCGTCTGATAAATTTCATGGTCATCGCTCTGTTGGGCGTCGCCCTATTGGCCGGGTGTGTGGCAGCCGCCCCATCGACACCCCCGGATAGCCAACTCTCCCTGACCGCGCCAAAGACAAGCAAGCCGCTGGCCAAAGCTATCGAGTCCTTCAAAGTCACCCTGACGAACGACGCTGAGGCCGAAGCGGAGATCGACATTAGCCTCGATACGGTGCGGGGCGCGGATTGGAGGGCGGCGTTATGTTATGAAGCCTTCTGCTTTATGCACGACGGTCGAACGACGACCCACCATACCCTGCCCCTGACCACCGGAGAAGCCCGTGCGTTCGAGATCAAGTTCTTTGTGCCGGAGTCGGCCCAATCGGGCGAGGCAAAGACCGTCAAAATGGCGACTACGGTCGTCGGCAGCCGAGCCGCCGGCCCCTCGGTGGAGCTTGAAGGGATCGTTTCCTAACAAAATGACGCCTAAATATGTCTAAAATTTTTACAAATAATAAGATGGGTAACTGTTCAGCGGCCTCCCCAAACGAACGTTTTTCGCGGGGATTTGGGGATGAGGGGATAAATTTTTAGATAAAATCCCCAAATCTCCTAATCCCCGCTATGACATCGTTGTTTTGAGGGCAACGGCTGAATAGATACCAAGAGGGGGTATGATGACAACGAAACAAATTGGGATTGCCTGTCAAGGTGGGGGCCTCAACGCGGCCTTTGCCGCCGGAGCCTTGCAGAAAATCTTGGAAACTGTTCAGGACGATGAGGCAAAACCGTTTGAAATCAGCGCCCTGAGCGGCACCTCGGCCGGGGCGTTGTGCGCCTTTATGGTCTGGTATGGCCTGCTGACCGGCGGTCCCCAGGAGGCGCGGGAGCGGCTGGCCGGGCTGTGGCACGATTTTGCGGCCCAACAACCGGCCGAGAGATTTTTTAACCAGTGGTTGGTCAATGCCTTCCGTTTGCAGGGGCAGGGCTTTCTCCCGGAGGTCAAATTTAGTCCTTACTCTCCGTTATTCGATGTGTTGGAAAAGCAGTTGGGTTTTGCCCAATTGGCCGGGATGCGCCAGGAGTTTGTTGATTACGAGGCCCTGCTGGCCAAAAACGCGCCCAATCTGGCCGACATCCAGCAGACAGAGGCCGACGTGCGGCTGCTCATCGGGGCCATCGAGGTGCTGTCGGGGGAGTTCAAAGCGTTTGACTCCAAAAAAGGGGAGGTTAGCTTCGCGGCGGTGCGGGCCTCCGGAGCCTTGCCCTGGTGGGGCATCAAGGCTGTGGAAATCGGCGACGGGGTCTATTGGGATGGACTGCTTTCCCAAAACCCGCCCCTCAAAGATTTTCTGGTCGATACCCCACTCGAGGAAAAACCGGACGAAATCTGGTTGATCCGCATCAATCCCCAGGAGCGGACCGACAAGCCCATCGCCCCGGAGGAGATCGATGACCGGCGCAACGAATTGGCCGGGAATCTGTCCCTTAATCAGGAGTTGGGCTTCATCGAGCAGATTAACGAGTTCTTGGAGATCAAAGCCGTGGCCCGGCTGCGAGCCTTTAGCCAGACCTACAAACCCATCACCGTCAGAACCATCGCTATGAGTCCCGCCATCAGCGCCAATTTAGACACGGCCTCGAAGCTGGATCGCAGTCCTGCGTCTATCAAACAACTGATGGCCGACGGCGAAAAGCAAGCGGCGGCGATGTTGGCCGACTTTTCGTGAACAGTCGAGGATGGCAATTCGATAAAACGTTAGGTCGTTGGTCATTTGCAAATGACCAATGACCAATGACAAATGACAAACACCCACAAGGAGGTTTCTTATGAAATACCGACCCTTTGGTCGCACCGGCTGGCAGGTCTCGGAAATTAGCTTTGGGGCCTGGGCCATCGGCGGGGCTTGGGGCGAGTTAGTCAGCGAAAATGACGCTCTCGACGCCCTGCACGCCGCCATCGATCTGGGCGTCAACTTCATCGACACGGCGGACGTCTACGGCGATGGCCGCAGCGAGCGTTTCATCGCCCAGGTCCTCAAAGAGCGTCCGGAGCAACTTTACGTGGCCACCAAAGCTGGGCGGCGGCTCGATCCCCACACCGCCGAGGGGTATAACAACCGGGAGAACCTGACCCGCTTCATCGAGCGCAGCCTCAAAAACCTGGAGGTCGAGGCCCTCGACCTGGTGCAGCTTCACTGCCCGCCGACCGAGGTCTACTATATGCCGGAGGTGTTCGGCGTGATGGATGAGTTGGTGGCCGCCGGGAAGATCAAATATTACGGCGTCAGCGTGGAGAAGGTGGAAGAGGCTATCAAAGCGATAGAATATCCCAACGTCCAGAGCGTGCAGATCATCTTCAATATGTTCCGCCAGCGCCCGGCGGAGCTGTTCTTCAAGCTGGCCCAGGAAAAGCAAGTAGGTATCCTGGCCCGCGTGCCCCTGGCCAGCGGTCTGCTGACCGGCAAGATGAACCAACAGTCCACCTTCCATGCCGACGATCACCGTAATTTCAACCGCCACGGCGAAGCGTTCGACGTGGGCGAGACCTTTGCCGGGGTTGATTTCGGGACCGGCCTGGCCGCCGTGGAGCAGGTGCGGGCGCTCAAGCCGGCGGCGACGACGATGGCCCAATTTGCCCTGCGCTGGATTTTGATGTTCGAGGCCGTCAGTTGCGCCATCCCCGGAGCCAAGAACCGGCAGCAGGCCACCGACAATGTCATCGCCGCCGACCTGCCTCCCCTCAGCGACGAAGTTATGGCCGGGATCAAGGCCATCTACGACGCCAATATTCGGTCCCAGGTTCATCAGCGGTGGTAAAGGAGCCAGGTGTGACCAAAACAGAATTGATTCAGGCTTTGCCGCAAGATCTCATTTTGGAACTGACCGATCATTTGGTCTCCATCCCGACGCCCAACCCGCCCGGTCAGGAGAAAGCCTGCGCCAAATTTATCTGCAACACTTTGCGCGGCTGGGGGATCGAGACCGAGCTTGTGCCCAAACCGGAACCGGAGCGCCCGCAGGTCGTGGCCTGGCTGCGTGGGTCGGGCCAGGGACCGACGATCATCCTCAACGCCCATATGGACACCGTCGGCGAAGGTCGCCGGGAGGCGTGGCGCACGCCCCCCTTTGCGATGACCCGCCACGGCAACCGTCTCTATGGCCGGGGTACGTGTGATATGAAAGGGTCGGTGGCCATCGGCATGGTGCTAATGAAGACGCTGGCCGAGGCGGGGACGATCTGGCCGGGGACGCTGATGTTCCAGGCGGTGATGGGGGAGGAGATGGATGAGCCGGGGACGCGCACCCTGCTCCGGGAGGGGTACACCGGCGATTACGCCATCGTCCTGGAGCCGACCGATTTGCGCATCGGCCCGGCCAGCCGGGGTGTGGCCTGGCATCGGATCACCCTGACCGCTCCCGCGCCCCATTGCGGCCTGGCCCCGCCCGATGCCCCCGACGTGATGCACCACTTCTCACGGATCATCACCGCCCTGACCGATTACCACCACCGGCTGACGACCCGTACTCATCCCCTCTCCCCCAGCCCCAGTTGTCGCATCACCCAAGTCAAGGCGGAGGATGCCCACAACAGCCTGGTCGGGCGTTGCGAGTTTGTGACCGACCGGCGCATGCTGCCCGGCGAACAGTACGAGCAGGTCACTGCCGAATTGGTAGAAATCCTGGACGCTCTCCTGTCCGACGCGCCAGCGATTGAGTACGAGATTGAGTTTTTGGAGTGGAACGAACCGGTCGAAACGCCCCTCGACTCACCCCTGATCGAAGTCTTGCAGCGGAACATCCAAGACATCGGCCGGATCGAGCCGGAAATCTGGCCCGTACCCTACGGCAGCGATGTCCGCAATTTCATCTACGACGCCAATATTCCCACGGTCAACTTCGGCGCGGGGGATTACCGCGTCTGTCACCAGCCCAATGAGTTCGTCGAGGTGGATGATTTGCTAACCTGTGCCCGGATTGTGCTGGGGACGGTGGTGGATTTG
>CAZWZZ010000127.1:5831-11076 GCA_964638395.1 uncultured Caldilineaceae bacterium | reverse complement strand
GCCGCTCCCAACGACACCCTTCGATACGGCTACCGCCTACTCAGGCTGCGTCCTGAGCTTGTCGAAGGGATGCGTTTGTCGCTCAACTGCGTAACTTCTAAAAGTGTTGTGAGGTCGGGCTGTTATTCAGGTTGATTGTCAGTAAAATATAGGTATGCTACAATACCCCCAACGATAGTTGGGGTAGGGCCGTTGCGTAACACGACTTTATGTCATCATGCTATCATGGGGTGTCAACCTGGTCAAACAGGGGCCTGTGTATGTTGCCTAAAGGATCGTGACCGTTGATTTGTATAATGATTATCGGTTACGTTTTTCGTTTTACGCTTTACGGATTTTGGTTGACTATCGGCGCAAATTAGCAATTTGTACTACAAAAACGCATTTTCGGTTCAACGGCATAACGTATAAGAGAATTTTACGGACGTATGAGAAAAGTAACGTTATGGAGTCTAGCGGCGCTCTTTATTTTATTGCTCTATGTGGGAGCCACTATTCTCTTTGCCATCATTTTTCAAGAGGTTTCGGAGCAGGGTGTGTTTGCTACGCGGACGCCCCTGCCGACGTTTACCAGTGCGCCGACGCCCCAGCCGGCGGTGCTGCTGACGGTAACGCCTTCCACGCCGACCCCGCTGCTGCCGACGGCCAGCGCCACGTCGCTGCCCACGCCGACGGATGTGCTTGATACGCCGACGCCCTCGCCGACTCCGACGCCGGTCGTGCCCCAGGTCAGCGCCGTCTCAACGGTCAATGTGCGGGCCGGGCCGGGGACGAATTATCCGGTTATCAGTGCCTTGCCGCCGGAGGTCGTGGTCCGGGTCACGGGGCGCAATGCCGCCGGTTCCTGGTGGCAAATCCGGGGGCCGGATGGTAGTTTGGGCTGGGTGGCCGGCTCGGTGGTCGAGAGCCGGAGTGTTGACGGCGTGGCCGTGGTGGAAGCCCCGCCGCCCCCCGCGCCGCCGACGCCCACGCCGGTCCCGGAACCGACGCGGCCCCAATACCAATATGAACCCACCGGCTGGTATGGGGATACCAATTATGGCCTGACCCGCTTTTTGGGGACGATTACCGATGCCGCCGGCAATCCGGTGGATGGAGTGCGGATCGAGCTGCAATGTGGCAGCTTCCGTATCATCTCTAACCCGTCCGGGCCGGTGGGGGCCGGTTATTTCAATGAGAGCAATACCTGGCCGCCGGGGTTCTACGACATCACCCTGGACCGCCGCCCGATTCCCTGCAAATGGTTCCTGACGGTGGTTGAGTCGCCGGATGGGGAAACCGTGACCGCCCGCCTGTCGGAGGCGGTCGAGGTGGAAACGACGGTAGATGAGTCGATTGTGACGGCCAATTGGCGTAAAAATTGGTGAGTTAGGGGGGAGAATCGGCAAAGCCTCCCCCGAAGGGAAGGCTTTGCAAGAGGTAGGCATGGGGTCCTTGATTTAAGTTTTGTGGGCGGCGGGTTCTTCCTTGAACCCTTTGCACGACCCAACGCTATTGTTTTGCTGTTGGCCCTGCTACATCATTACCCATAGTATAGTCGAGATTCGGAGCTATGTCACCCGTCAGCCGAATAGTTTGTTGACTGGCGGGCTGATTAGGTTTTAGCCTGGTCAGTTGACCAGGGCAACCATCATCCAACCGGAGGAGAAGATATTTTGAATGGTCAGAAGAAGCGCCCATCGGCAAAGATCGAGGATTTGCGCGTCTTTTCGGGCAGCGCCAACCGGCCACTGGCCCAGGCCGTGGCCGATCAGTTGGGGATCGAGCTATCACCGGTCATAACTACCCATTTGCCCGACAGCGAAATCCACGTCCAGATAGATGAATTGGTCCGGGATCAGGATATTTTTATCATCCAACCCTGTTCGGTTCCGGTCAATGATAATTTTGTAGAGTTGTTGCTGCTGCTGGATGCCTTTCGTCGGGGATCGGCCCGGCGGATCAACGTGATTGTGCCCTATTTTCCCTATGCCCGTCAGGATCGGATGGCCCACGGGCGGGAGGCGATCAGCGCCAAAATGGTGGCCCAGACCCTGGAAGCGATGGGGGCCACGCGGGTCATTTACGTCGATATTCATTCCCAACAGATCCAGGGCTTCTTTAATATCCCGGTCGATCCGTTGACGGCCTTGCCGACGCTGTCGGAATATTTCCAGGATGATCCCCGGGTTCCGCCCAACCAGACGGTGATCGTTTCGCCCGATGTGGGGCGGGCTAGCCTGGCCGGCCGGTATGCCGAACAGTTGGGGCTCCCCCTGGTGGTGATGCACAAACGGCGGCTCAGCTTCAGCGAGACCAAAGCGGCGACCGTTGTCGGCGATATCCGGGGTAAGCAGGCCATCCTCATCGACGATATGATGGCCGGCGGCAGCGTGCTGGATCAGATTCCGGCGCTCATCAAAGCCGGGGCCGAGCCACCGATCTACCTGTCTATCACCCATCCCGTTTTGCTCCCTACGGCTCTGGAGCGGCTCGACCGGGAAGAAATCGCTGAATTGGTCACGACCGATACAATTGCCCTGCGCCCGGAGCAGCAGCATCCTAAAATCAAAGTGCAATCTATTGCCCCGATGTTGGCCGAGGTCATCTACCGGATTCATTGCGGCGAAACGATTGGGCCGTTGTTGCGTTTGCTGTAGCTACCCGCCGCCAAACAGCCGGCCCCAGCCGGATTTCTTCTTCGGGGATTTGGTCGGGTCTCCGGTTTGCACCTTTTCCGCCGGGCGGTCGAGGCTGATGATGACTTCCTCGAAGGGGATTTTGTAGTCGCGCATACTGTCCTGGAGAAACGTGGCCAGTTTCTCCTGCATCGCTCCTTTGAATTCGACCGAGTCGAGGAAGAGTTCCACCTCTTTGCTCTGGGCCGGGGTGCTTCTGACCAGCATCGTCACTTGCAGAGCGAAAAAATCGGGGGTGTGCATAACCTACTCCTTTCTACGCGCCTTGATGACGCGGCAGTTCAAAATTTGATACAGTTTATAACCTTGTTAAGGCAAACTGGCAAAATAGGGCTACTTGGGACTATCGCTCTATTGGACTTGGGTATGGCCCGTGTTATATTAAGAAACATAAACGTTCGGCCATTTTTGTAGCAACGCTGACCCTGAGCGATATAAAACCTTATTTTGCCGACTCTTTACCAAATTTAACCCTATTGAAGTCATCGACACTTTAATATAAGTTAAGGTGTTTTTAATTTTAGGTTGACTTCATGAGTGAGAATAGGGTATAATAGGCCATCTCAAAAATTTAGTTTAGTAAACAAAATGGCCTCTTGGTTACGGTAGGCAATAATGGCGTTAAAAGGAAACCTTCAGGATTTTAGTACAACCCAACTTCTCAATCTGGTTAACCTGGCTCGCAAAACGGGAAAGCTCACCCTTGAAGGCCCGAACACAGCGGTCTTGTATTTTAGAGAAGGCAGGTTAACCCACGCCTCGCGCAGTAAAGAGGATGGTCATCTGACCATGATGTTGTTCAAAACGGGCAAGTTGACCAAAGAGCAGGTCGAGGTGATCAACAATCGGGCAAATAGTACCTCCGATAGGGTGATTGGCAAATATTTGATGGATGCCAAATTGGTGTCCAGAGATGATATTGTCCAGGGCGTTAAAAATTATATGTTAGAGATTGTTTATGATCTCTTCACCTGGGGCGAAGGTCAATTCTTTTTTGAACAGGATGTTCAAACGGGCAGCGACCGGATCACCGTCCCCTTGAATTTGGATAACGTCATCCTGGAGGGCAGCCGGCGCATCCAGGAATATGATCGCTTACAGGATGAGCTGCCCGATTTGAGTAAGATTGCCCTGAAAATCACAGACAAACCGCTGCGGGATGTCAAATTAACTCAGGATGACTGGCGTGTTATCTCCCATATTCATCCACGTAATACTGTGAAGCAGATTGCACAGAACAATAACATGGATGAATTTCAGATCAGGAAGATCGTTTACGGGATGTTACAAGCGGGGTTGGTCGAAACTATCCAACCCGAAGGGATGGAACCCAAGAAGCGAACACCCGTCACCAGAGCGGGACGCCGGATGGCTAATCAAACCCCTGCGGAAAAACGCAGCGTTGTCACGAAATTAATTGACAGAATTAAGCGTATTTAGGTTATTACACGTAACCGAAAATTCTTTATCCAATCATTCAAATTTATCTCAAAGTCTTCAAGGTAGGTCGGTCTGATGCAAACCGTAAAAATGGTCGTCACAGGTCCATTTAGTGCCGGAAAAACAGCGTTCATTAGCAGCGTGAGTGAAATCGACGTCGTTTCCACTGAGCGAAAGATATCCAGCGATGCCGAACGTGTCAAAGAAGAAACCACCGTGGCCATGGACTTCGGGCGTATCACTGTCGATGATGATTTGGTGCTTTATTTATTTGGCACACCAGGTCAAAAACGTTTCGACTTTATGTGGGAAATTCTTTCCGAAGGGATGCTTGGGTTCATTGTTCTGGTTGATAGTGTCAGGCCAGAAACGTTTCGTGAAGCCAAGCACATTTTAGAAGTGTTCAAGAGTTATGCGACAACGCCGTATGTCGTAGCGGCCAACAAACAGGATTTACCTGATGCCTGGTCACCCGATGATCTGAGAATTGCGCTAAAGATTGAAAGAGATATCAAGGTCTTGTCATGTGTCTCCCACGATAAGGAGAGCGTGAAACAAGTCTTGCTTGAGTTACTCTACTCTATTCTTGAAAGAATGCAGGAAGAAGAAGCCGCCGGTTGATAGAGAATAGAGTAGCTTCTTTAACAAATAAGATAGATTTTTCCCGACTGGTCACTCACTGAGTTACTGAATAGAATTTCTTGCAGAGGCAAGGTTGAGTTCATGTAGCCCACAGATTTTTAGCATCAGTTTAATCGACATGAGACTGGCTAACAGACCTGGTATTTACTACTGTCGTCGGGATGTAGAGGCTAACTGTGAGTTCCATTGTTACGGACCAAGGAATTGTTCATTACGAGGCTTACGGTCGTGGGAAACCTGTGATTTTGCTACACGGCTGGTTAGGCTCTTGGAGTTATTGGCTCCAAACAATGGAGACATTAAAAAGTGGCTATCGCTGTTATGCGCTTGATTTCTGGGGATTTGGGGAATCTGGTAAACGACGGACCAGTTATCAAATCGAAGATTTCGTTAATTTAGTCGATCAGTTCATGGAGCGGCTGGGCATCGAAGACGCGCCCATTGTCGGTCACTCGATGGGTGGCACAGTGGCTATCTCGCTGGCT
>CAZWZZ010000127.1:3187-5731 GCA_964638395.1 uncultured Caldilineaceae bacterium | reverse complement strand
TATGGCGTTGGAGATAATGTTGTGGCCCCAAATCAAGCCGACATCATCCGTAAGAGCGCCCCGCTCTCCAAAGTGCAAATGATGGCCGGCTCGAGACATTTTCCGATGTTAGACGAACCTCAAGCCTTCAATATTTGTCTGGCTGAGTTTCTAGCCCTTGAGTTTAATCCAACGCCGGTGGTGGTCTCGTCGTCATAATAGCTGACGAATTTCGCTCTCTTCGCTCTCTATGAGGATGAGAGAGTTTGTACGTTTAATTTACAAAACAGTGTGACATTGAACTCTAACAGATGAAGAAGATTATCATTCCAGACAAGACGCTCATTTCACCTTTTAATGAGCCTGCACGCGATTTGCGTATCATGAACAAGCCCCTGTGGCTCTATCAGCGGGACATCCTCAGTCCTTATTGTAAGGAAGAGTTGGAATGTAATTCCTTGCAAGAGATTGAGCAACTGTCTCATGATGCCCCACACATTTTGTCTGGTGAGTTGTTAGTTTATCGTGATAATCTTTTCTTTGATGCGCCTCTCTTCAAGGCTTTTATCACGGCGGCTCGGGCCTCGGGCCAGGCCGCTCAGATCGCCTTTTCCAAAGAAGACCCGGCCATTACCACCCACGCGCTGCGGGTGCAAGAGGGTATTCACCCGCAGGGAGATTGTTACGTTGCCGATCTCTTCTATTATCCCGATGGCGCAAACTTTGGGACTGAAACCCCTGAACCGATTGTCGTTGACACAAACCCCAGAGAAATGGGATATTATCGTGTGCCCACCTACATGGCCACCAATCAACAGGGCGATTTAGGGTTTCACGTTCCTCTTAAGGCTTTCCTGTCTATCGAAAATTGGATACACGTCTTTATGGCCAATTGTCCGTTTGGCATCTTCTCCCACGGGGCACGCATCGAAAATTCATTGGACGATTTCTCGATGATGCTCAAGGTGTTGTGGTACTCTTTGCTGGAACGGAAACAGTTTCTAACCTCATCGGCCCTCGTGGAAGTCGGTCATAATACCCAGATTGATCCCGCCGCCGTCATTCAAGGCCCGACAATCATTGGTGACAATGTTACCATCGGTCCCGGCTGTGTTATCAATGCTTGCGTGATTGGCAGTAATGTCAATATAATGCAGGGAACTGAGTTGCTTCTCAGCGTTGTGGGGGATGGCTCGTATATGGCATTTCGTTCGGCTCTGTTTATGACGACGCTGATGGAGAACTCGATGGTTGCTCAGAATAGTTGTTTGCAACTGAGCGTTGTCGGGCGAGAGACGTTTGTTGGGGCCGGTAATACGTTTACCGATTTTAATATGCTGCCCAATAAGCCCATCAAAGTCTTCCACAAGGGTCGATTAGAAGAAGTTGGGCTACCTGTCTTGGGGGGCTGTGTCGGCCATAATTGCCGGATCGGCTCCGGCCACGTTATCTATCCCGCCCGGTCTATCGAGTCGGATGTGGTCTTAGCGGCCAGACAAGATCGCATGGTGATTACTAAAAATGTCGCGTATAAAGACAGCGATCATCATCAATATCCCGAAGCCGGACACGTGGCTAAATATCGGGACTTGCTGCCGGAGGAACCGAAGCCGCCATTGGTCAAGGAACTGGTCAAGTCTACAGCTTAGTGTATGGAATAGGAACGGGTGATCTGTCGGGGGGATGGATCAGCTAAATTTTACATAAAGAAAACTTCTACTGCTCAAGAAAGAGGTATAGTATGGGTAAAGGTCGCATTCTAGTCGTAGAAGATGACGTCGATATCTCAAAGATGCTAAGGATTTATTTTGACTCGCAGGGGTATGAAGTCCTGGTTGCCAACAAAGGGAACGAGGCGCTGGATATCTGTCGAGTCAAAGTGCCCAACGTCGTCGTTTTAGACATTCAACTGCCGGATATTGATGGGTATGAGGTGTGTCGCAATCTGCGGAGTAACACGCGGACTAGCTATGTACCGATCATTTTTCTGACACAAAAAGATGAGCGCAGCGATAAAATCGCCGGGCTTGAGCTGGGTGCCGATGATTACGTGACCAAACCGTTTGATATCGAGGAGCTAAAACTCCGCGTCGAGGGGGCCATTCGCCGTTCCCAGCGGGAGGCGTTGACCCACCCGGTCACCAATTTGCCGGCCGGTAAACTGATCGAAGATCAACTGAAAAAGGTCAAGGACTCCGACCAGCCCTGGTCACTGCTTTATTTCGGTATCCGGCACGTCGACTCATTCAAAGAGGCAGTTGGGTTCAGTCACGTTAATGAAGTGTTGATCTTTTTAGCCGACATCATTCGTGAAACCATCGAGGGACAGGGCACGATGAACGACTTTATTGGCCAGGCGTCTGACAATGATTTTATTGTCATCTCCACCCCGGAGCATGCGTCGGCGATTTGTGAAATGGTGACCCAACGCTTCAATAGCGAAAGTGATGTCTTCTATCCCTTCCCCATGCGGGAGGCCGGTAAAGTCACCTATGTTGATATTGATGGAGTCACGCAAGAAACCGATTTTATGCGTATCGCCGTCGGGGTGGTCGAGAGTAAAGA
>CAZWZZ010000127.1:0-3087 GCA_964638395.1 uncultured Caldilineaceae bacterium | reverse complement strand
TCACGCAAGAAACCGATTTTATGCGTATCGCCGTCGGGGTGGTCGAGAGTAAAGATGGCCCGTTTGCTGACATTTTGCAGATTACCGAAGATGCCGCCGAAAATCGACGGCGTGGCTCCGGCTGTCCTTAGATACCGGGTCGAAGAACTGCTTATATTCGCCCACGGACGACTTTTGAACTTTATCAAATTAATCAGAGACATCCGCCTCCCTACCCAGAGTTCTGTAGGACCGTGTCAGCAACCTCAGATTTGCTATAATAATAGAGGAGTGTAGGCAAATCTGGAAATACTCGTGGAAGTCATATGGCAAAAATTGAGTATACGCCGGTCACAGTGAAAAAACAGTTAGACGTATCAACCATGAAAACAGGCGTTCAAGCTAGAGGCAATCCGGCTCAAGTGTTAGCTACCATCAACCAAATTGGTCAAGCCTTGACCACCTCATTACACACGATGGATATCACCACCATCTGCCGTTCCATCCTGCGTAATCTTAACTGGGAGAATCTGTTTGTCTTCGATGTGGCCGAGGTCTGTTTATGGGACACGCAAACAAAAACTTTGAACACTGTCATTTGCTGGCCGGAAAAATCTGACGGGCAGCAAACCGCTGATTGGCGCTACGCTTTGAACGAGGGGTATAGTGGCTGGATTGCCACCCATCAAAAACCGTTGTTGATTACGGATACTCGGCAACGGCAGGATGTTTTGCCAAAAGTGGGGGTCGATCACTTTCCTTATGTCTCCTACCTGGGCGTACCGCTCAAGGTGGGGCTGAAATTTATTGGTACGTTGGAGTTAGCCACCACCTCGGTTGAGGCTTACACCGAACAAGATTTAACGGTCTTGGAGATTCTGGCTAATCAAGCGGCTATTACCATCGACCACGTCCGGCTTTTTCAAGAGACCCAGCGCAATGTTTCGGAATTAGCCCTACTGTTCGATGCCAGTAGCGAACTCTCCTCGACTCTCTCTTATGACCAACTGCTGCACAATTTATCCCGGCAAATGATGAATGCGTTTCCGGCCGATGATTGCGCCGTTTACAATTTTGATGAGGTCACCGGCAATTTGAAGCTGGTTCACCAATATAAAATCGATCATCTGCATCAAACCGAAACGTTTACCCCGAATCTCAGTAAGGAGTCGTTCGGGCGAGCCATTACCAAAGTGCCGGGCTGGCAACAGGCAAAAAATTCCCGGTCTCCGCTTATCTTTCGTCAGGATGTTTCGTCAGACCCACAGGAGATCGAGATTCTACAGACCTTTGAGAGTGGGGTTATTCTGACCATTCCGCTTATCAACCGGGATCGAATGACCGGCCTATTGGCTCTCTTTTCGCCTGATCCGCACGATTTTACAGAATATCAAATCCAGTTAGCCCAATCCCTGGCCAACCAGGCCAATATTGCTCTGGATAATGCCCGTCTGTTCAGCTTGACCGACCAGCAACTACAAAACCGCGTCGATGAGTTGGCCGGTTTACAACGAGTCAGCCGGGAGTCAAACAGCACCCTTGATCTGGATAAAATTCTGCACGTTGTGTTGGATGAGGCGATGCAAGTAACCCGTGCTGATTTTGGCAACATCAACCTGTATGATGCCAAAACCGGCAAGTTGGTGGCCGGTAAATCTCAGAGCAGTTCCGACTTTCCTGACTTTTTGAAAAATGGTAACCAGGCGGTCAATGGCCAGGGTGTTGTTGAACAGGTGTTACACACCGGTAAAACCGTTCTGATCCCCGATGTGCGCCGGAGTATCAATTATGTCAGCCAGGGGCAGGATATTCACTCGGCTGTCATTATTCCGATTTATTACGGAGGCGAACCGGTCGGCACCATCAACCTGGAAAGTCAACACATCAACTTTTTTAATAAAAACCAACTGCGCTATCTGGAAGCGATGGCGAACCAGGCCGCCGTGGCCATCGGCAACGCCCAGGCTTTCCAAGAACAGAAGCGGGAGCGGGAACAGGCCAGCCGCCGCGTCGAGCAACTGTCCCGACTCTCGGAAATTAGCAACGCTTTCCGTACCAATCGCCCCTTGCGTGAGGTTTTAGAAGAGATTGCGTATGCCATTTTGGAGTCGGTCGGCTACAATTTTGTGTTGATCAGTCTGGTTCGCAACGATACTCAGATGTTGTATCACGAAGTAGCCGCCGGGATTCCCTTGACTGATCTTGAGCCGTGGCGACAGCCTGAACACGCCCAACCGGTCGAGCATTTAGAGGCCGTATTGCGCGAGGAGTTTCGTCTGCGTAAATCTTATTTCATTCCGGCCACGCAGCGAGAGCGGTGGCAAAATATTTTGGCAATTCCTTATCTGGGAACCGCCATTCCGCCCAAGCTCAAGCTGCCCTCGACCGAGATCGAGGGGGAACCGTGGCAGCCCGGCGATGCGCTTTTCGTCCCGCTCAGAGACATCGACGATCAGCTTATCGGCCTGTTAACCGTTGAGAATCCGGATACCGGCGTGCGTCCGACTCCGTTATCGGTACAGACTTTGGAAATCTTTGCCAACCAGGCCGCCACGGCCATCGAAAATGCCCGTCTGTTTGAGTCGGAACGTCAGCGGCGCAGTTTAGCCGATACCCTCCGGGGCATCGCCGAAGCCATTAGTTCCCAACTTGATTTTGATGAACTCCTGAATATTATGTTGCAAGAGTTGGCCAATGTGATCGAATTTGATAGCGTGTCGGTTCAACAACTCCGGGAAGATCGACTGGTTATCATTGGCGGTCACGGCTGGGAAAACAGCCAGGCCGTGATCGGGCTATCCTTTTCGATGGAGGGACACAATCCTAACCGAGTCGTCATCGAAACGCAGGAGCCGGTCATTGTCAAGAATGTTCGTCAGGCGTACCCTGAGTCTTTTGGCCCACCCCACGAACATATCCAGAGTTGGTTGGGTGTTCCCCTGACTTACGGGACCAATGTTTTAGGGTTGATGGCTCTGGATAGTAACCAGCCCGACTTTTTCGATCATGAAGATGCGGAGGTTCTGGCGGCGTTTGCAAACCAGGTGGCGGTAGCGATGCAAAATGCCCGCCTTTTTGAGGAGGCCCGCAACCAGGTTGGCCAACTGA
>CAZWZZ010000126.1:0-11087 GCA_964638395.1 uncultured Caldilineaceae bacterium | reverse complement strand
CGACCGAGAAACTTTTAGCCGGGCCGCGTGTTGATAAAGCTGACGGTCACTTGAAGATTCACGCCCATCTAGCGTATAATTTTTAGGTAGTTACCGGTTATTAGTCATTGGTCAGTGGCCACTGACCAATGACACCTGACAAACAACCCCTATTGGTAAAAAATTATGAACAATCTTAACAGTTATCGCGGGATGCTAGGCATCGGCCTGGCCATAGCCTTGCCGTTGGCGATCCTGCTCTCCCGGCTGGCCTGGGATCGCTTCGGCATTCCGGCTACCCTGCTCGGCAGCGCCGTTATCGGGGCCGCCGTCGGGCTGTGGCTGGCGCAGGAGCGCAGGCTTCGACCGGCGACCGGGTCTGACCAAACCACCCGTTCGGCAGACGGCACTGCCGACCTGCCCGACAGCTACCTGGAACGCTCCCGGCAAGTGACCCTGAGCGGCGTCTCGCGGGGGCTGGCCTGGGGCCTGATTACGGCGGAACACGGCACAGCCGTCTTCGGCAATGACCGGGGGTACGCCCCCGATCTCTACTACGGGCGTCTATCGGCGGCCGCCGAAATCGCCCTGGTCAGCGATGAAGTGCAACAGAATCAGTTCAACATCCCGATCATCAAAGTCAAAGCTTTGACCAACCGCTGGGAGAATGAATTGGGACAGGTTGGCTGGGTCAGCCTGACCGACACCAGCTTTACCGAGCAGTACGATACCGAGACAAAGCGCCTGGATTTGACGCGAGCGGAACAACTGGATGCCGACGATGAGCCGGCGGTCGAACCGACTCACCCTCTGGAGCGGATGCTGGAGCGCCACCGCCACAATCTATTGACGGGTTGGGAGCGTCTCAGCAGCTTGCAATGGCTGGCCGAAAAAACGAACCATCCCCAGCAAGAGCTGGCGTCCAGCCTGCTCCACAGCCTGGCCCAGACCACCACCGCCCAGTTTGGCCACTGCGCCGAGGTGGTGTGGTGTATCGACTGCCTGAGCAACTTTGGGCCGCACCCGTTCGTGGTCGGGGATGATGAATTGAGCTACTACGGCTGCCGCCTGTGCCAACAAAGCGAGCGGTACTTCCTTTTTGAGGGGCCGTTTATCGCTATTTTGGATGACCGGGTGACGACCAAGCATTTTGAAGAGGATGGCTTTTTGCATGTCAACTGGCTCCGCCATCGCCAGTTGTTCGATTTTGAGGCGGTGAAAATCATACAGGCCACCGATGAGGACGTCGAACGCTTCGCCGTGCAGGTTGGCAACGACACCGACCCGACCCGGCAGGCGCGTTACCGGTCGATGACTTGCACCATCGCCGCCGACTGCCACCTGTCGGAGAACACCCACCGCATTTTGCAAAACACATTTGGCCGGATCAAAAATGGAATGACCGACGTTATAGAATTAGAGAAACAACAAGAAAAAGAAGAACAACAGCAGGAGCAACAACAATGACCGATCCAACCCGAGACAGCCTCCCCCCGACCCAACCGACGCCGGTGACACCCCGGCAGCCCGACTCGCCGCCCAAAGCCCGGCCCAAACAGATGCCGCCGCCCGTGGTCACGCCCGCCTGGCTGCCGCCCGCGCCGGTGCCGAGACCGGTGGCTGCCCCCCCCGACTCCCCAAAGGGGGGCGAAAAGTCAGCAGTTTCCCCCGCTGCGGGGCTAGAGGGGCCAACGCCTGTCCCAATTGGCTTCCGCCCCGAAAACACCCCTCTCGATCCCCCCGCTGCGGGGGGACGTTATCGCTCCCTCCCCAATTCGGAGAGGGCCGGGGTGGGGGTGGCCTCCCGCTGGCTGACCTACCTTAGCCTGGGCGCTTTGACAATGGCCCTGGTGCTGCTTCTGGCCGCCGTCAGTGGCGGAGCCATCTGGTTCTACCACAGCGACATCATCCTGCCCGGCGTCTACGTCAACGATATTCCGGTCGGGGGCCTGACCCGGACTGAGGCGGTCAGCCGCCTGGAGGCCCGCTGGCCAAGTAGCACCATCACCCTGGCCGGAAAGCCGAACGATTACCCGGTCGAGGCGGCGGCATTGGGCTTGCGGCTCGATGGGACGGCGACGGCGGACATCGCCCACGCGCAGGGCCGCTCTTGGGTCACGCTGACCGAAATGCTTCAAAACGGCAGCCTGAAGCTGACTCCCGTCGTCGCTTTTGAGCCGACCGCCGCCGAGCAAACGTTGCAACAGAAGGCTTCCCTTTTTGAAGTGCCGCCGGTTGATGCCGATATTCATTTTACCGGGAGTCGGGTTGAGGCCGTGCCCGCCGTCGATGGCCAGCGGCTCGATGTCCCGGCCACGGTCAGCCACATCAGCCAAGACCCGGCCCTGGTACTGCGCCAGGGGCGGCTGCCGCTGACCCTGGTCGCCGTCGAACCGGCCCTGACCGACGTCAGCGGCGTGGTGGCCGAAGCCAACGCCCTGTTGAGTAACACCATCGCCATCGACGCCTACGATCCCATCAACGACGAAACCATCAGCCTCAGTCTCGAACCGGCGGTTTGGGGCGAGTGGCTGACGCTGGCCCTGGAAGTGGATGATCCGACGCGGCTCGCCTGGCAAGTAGACGAGGCGCAGGTGGAGGCTTACGTCACCGAGCAGATGACGGCCCTCAGCGACAACCGCACCCTCGACCCGGCCGAGGCGGTGGCGGTGGTGACGACGGCTCTGAAGGAGCAACGCTGGACGGGGCGATTGCGCGTCTACCACGGTGAGCGGCAACACACCGTCCAGTATGGCGAGACGCTGTCCAGCATCGGCTATGATTACGGCATCCCCTACCCCTGGATCGAGGCGGCCAACCCCGGCCTGGAGGCCCTCTCGCCGGGCCAGATCATCACCATCCCCTCGCCGGATGGTTTGCTGCCCCTGCCGGTGGTCGAAGACAAGCGAATCGTAGTCAGCCTCAGCGAGCAAAAGACGTGGGTTTACGAAGATGGGGCGCTCAAGTGGGAATGGTCGGCCAGCACCGGCATCCCCTCCAGCCCAACCGCGCCCGGCGTCTTCCAGATTCAGAGCCAGGAGGTTGATGCCTACGCCGCCAGTTGGAATTTGTGGATGCCCCACTTTCTGGGCATCTACCGGCCCGTGCCCACCGCCGACTTTATGAACGGCTTCCACGGCTTCCCCACCCGCAACGGCTCCACGCTGCTCTGGACCGACGACCTCGGCCACCCCGTCACCTACGGCTGCATCCTGGTTAGCTCGGATAATGCGGCTCAGTTGTTTGAGTGGGCTGAGGCAGGCGTGGTGGTGGAGATTCGGCGGTAAAGAAGACTCTCAGTAGACCGCAGCATCCTGAGTAAACCGAAGAATGAGGTTGTATCGAAGGGTGCTGCGGTCTACTGTTTCTCGCTCCTCATCCCTGCGCCATCTGATGGGTATTGCTGCAAAAGTTTGAAAGAGTGGCTACTGATCGTATGGCAAATCCTGTGGCCGCTTGGCTGCTGTGACCATAAAACCGGGGAAATTGACGAGATCGTTGATGAAATTCTCATCCAAACTCAAGGCATATTTTCGCTCCGACAGTAACACCACCGGAATATGATCTTGATCCTCTCGATTGCAGGTCAGACGCCGCCTGACCTTTTTGGTAAAATATTGGCGCTTAAACGCCTTGATCTCTTGATTGCTGATCTTAACCAACCGCCCCTCTCGGGTCATCTTGTTGATAACGACAGTGATGTTGGTGGCCGAGGTCGCCAACCCCGTGGTGCGCTGATATTCGGCAATCAGCTTGTTGGACACGACCAAATATGCATTCATTTCCTGATTTTCGGCCTCAAATGCGATCAGCCAGCGGATCAGTTTTTTGTATTCAGGGTCCAACGGATTGGCAAAATTCTTGGCGATGTTGTTGTCGATGAAGATGTCTTTACGCATGCAACGCGATCTCCATCGTGTCGATCATATAAGTGTCGAAAAAGCTGGCCGGCGCGTTATGAATCTGCCCATCTGTGGAAAACTCTATCTGATGGGTGAGGCTGCCCTCGGTTCCGCTTTCAAAATAGTAAATGGCCACATCCTCCGCCGCCACCGTTCCTTTGACGATAGCCAGCCGAATCCGGTTGAGGAGATACTCGCTATGGGTTTCGATGACGTACTGTTTCTCCGTCTCCTGAACCTGTTTGACAAAATAATCGGCCAGCGAGGCTTGCACACTGGGATGCAGATGAATTTCAGGTTGGGCCAACAACAACGTGGAAATATCTGACAGTTGCAAATCGGCCACCACCACCGGCAAAAATTGGCTGATGCCAAAGCCCACATCCACCAGGGACGACCAGACCCCCTTCGGTTTGACCTTGACGTTTAACTCAAACCGCCCGCCGTGAATTTGTTTCGTTTTGATCGTTCTCAATAAATTAAGGTCTCTCAAGATAGCCTTCAATTGCTCGAACTCCTCCGCTTTTTGAAGTTCCCACTCCAAAATCTGGTCGATGTACCCTTCACCGGAGCGACCAATTTTGGGATCAGCTTTTGGTTTCTGATAGTAGGTTCGTTCCGGGTGCAGCCGAAAAGGGCCGATGAAGTTTATATCTTGCTCTACGTCAAGGAAGAAAGCTGTAAACCCTCTCAGGGCTTCCTTCTCTTTCTCATTAAGGTGACTACTGTTATAGGTGTTATTGTTGGCTTCCACTTCAAACTCTAAAGAGTCACAAATATACCCTAGATGATTGAGTTTTGGCATACCATTGGTAGCGTTGAAAATCCACTCGGTTTTGAAGAGACGCCCAAAGCCATCAGAAAAGTAATTAATTCCAATATCAATATTTATCTCATTATCCCTCGAATTATTGAAGGACATCTCCTCGAAATCACCCATATGGACATATTTTCCGTTGGGCGATAGATAAAAGGGGAAATCGGTCGATTGGAAGGGAGCCAGGATGCCGTACATCAAAGAGCTTTTGCCGCTGCTGTTTTCCCCGGTCAGGAGGGTGATGGGGGCTAGATTGACATCGACCGTTTTGAAACATTTGAAGTTTTTTAGGGCAATGTGATTGATTAACATAAGCACGACTCCCGGCACACGATTTGATGTGGTTATTATAAAAGGAACGATAGATTTATGCTATATCCTGGGTTCCGTTCCGGCCACGTTTTTGCACACATCGCCCACATTGCTTCCATAAAATCTCCACAACTGTTTGCTACACTGTAGTCAACACCATAAAAACACCGCCTGTTCGACAGGCGTAGCAAACAATGAAGGAGACAGATCATGAAAACGAGACATTGGATCATTATAGCTGTGCTACTGAGTTTGGGGTTGATTATTGCCCTCGTTCCGGTGGTTTTTGCCCAAGGGCCGTTCACCAATAACGGGTGGGGCAGCAGCCCACTGGCCGATACCCCCGCCGCCGGTCAAGCGCAAGGATGGGGCCAGGGCGCGATGCAGGGCCAGGGCTGGATGATGAATGGCGGCTCCGGTGCGGCGATGCGAGGCCAGGGCCGGATGATGAATGGCGGCTCCGGGATGATGGGCCGAGGCAATGAAAACGCCCCCCGCTTAGGCCAGGCGATTATCCCCGGCTTCAACGGCGGTCGAAGCGCCAACTGGGGCGGTCCCAATAATTCGTTGCTGGCCGTGACAGCCACCGTCCTGGAGATGGAGCGGAGTGACCTGATGACCAAATTGCAAGCGGGCCAAACGCTGGCTGATGTCATTACCGAACAGGGCGTGGCTCTGGAAACCGTGGTCGATGCCTTCATCGCCCCCCGCGAGACGATGCTGGAGGAACAAGTGGCCGCCGGCGAGATCACCCAAGAGCAGGCCGACACGCTCCTAACGGCGATGAAAGCCAATGCCACCGCCCAACTCCGGCGGGAATGGACCGCCCGAGGTCCCGGCGGCGGTAACGGCTTCGTTGATGAAGATGGCGACGGCATCTGTGACCACGCCGGAACGGGTCAAGGTCGAGGCCAGGGCTTTGTCGATGAAGATGGCGACGGCATCTGTGACCACGCCGGAAGCGGCGGTCCCGGTCGAGGTCAAGGCCAGGGTCAAGGACGAGGCCAGGGTCGGATGATGGGCCGCTGGACCCAATAAGTGTCAACTAAAGTTTGTGGCTCAGGATCGGTTTCGGTCGATCCTGAGCTTTTCCTTTTTGGAGACCACTTATTTTGTCGATTGAGCAAGTGGCTCTATCATTGCGTGAAAAGAGACTGAGGCAAATCCAAGAAAATAATCATCCAGCATCCGTAAAGCCTAAAACGAAAAACGTAACGTCTTTAACCGATAGACAGGCTTTACGTTTCCCGTTTTACGTTTTATGTGGCTCTAATTTGACGGAGTTAAATCCTGGAACTGCCTGAGGAGAAGCGATGACCCGTATTCTGGTTGTTGATGATGACAAAAAAATTGTACGCCTCATCCGGGCCTATCTGGAGCAGGCCGACTACGAGGTGTTGACGGCCTACGATGGGGAGACAGCCCTGCACGCCATCCGCCACGATAAACCGGATTTGATCGTCCTGGATTTGATGCTGCCGGATCGGGACGGTTGGGAGATCACCGGCATCGTTCGTAACGACCCCGGCCTGGCCGAAACGCCGATTATTATGCTGACCGCCCGCGTTGAGGACACCGACAAAATCGTCGGCCTGGAACTGGGCGCGGATGATTACATCGGCAAGCCCTTCAACCCCCGCGAGGTGGTGGCTCGCGTTAAGGCGGTGTTGCGGCGGGCCGGGGCCGGGCCGGTCGAGCCGAAACTGCTCCGCGTGGGGCAGGTGCAGCTCGACATCACCGGCCACACCGTGACCGTGGCCGAACAGCCGGTGTCGCTGTCGCCGACCGAGTTCGACTTACTCAAACAGTTGATGGCCTCCCCCGGTCAGGCCTTCACCCGGGCCGACCTCATCGAGACCGCGCTGGGGTATGATTACGTCGGTACGGAGCGCACCATCGACAGCCATATCAAAAACCTTCGCAAGAAAATCGGCGTCGCAGAGAACGACCCGGCCTACATCGAGACCGTGTTCGGCGTCGGCTACCGGCTGCGAGGTGGGGCGTGAACCGGCTCTGGGTGCGGTTGAGCCTGGCCTTTGCCCTGGTGACGCTGGTGGGAGTGGGCGTGGCGGCCCTGCTGGCCAATTACCAGATCACCACCCAATTCCGACATTTTGTGATGGGCAGCCGTATGGCGGAGATGGTGCTACCCGCCCTGACCGATCATTACGCCCGCACCGGCTCCTGGGAAAACGTCGAAGCGACGCTGGCCACGCTGCCGATGGGGGGTATGGGCGGTATGGGGCTGGGTCAGGGGCGCGGACGCGGGCCGGGGCGGGGTCAGCCCACCCTGCTGCTGGCCGATGGCGAGCGGCGGGTCATCTATGACAGTCTGGGCCTCGGCGAAACCCACCTGAGCGACTCCCTGCTGGCCAGGGCCGCACCGATTGTGTGGCAGGGGGAAACGGTCGGCTACCTGGTCGGCGGCGGCGGGCCGGGATCGGTCGAATTGAGCGGCGCGGATCGGGCCTTTCTGAACCAGATCAACCGGACGCTGCTCCAGGCCGGGTTGATTGCCGGGAGCGTCGGCGTGATCGTCGGGCTGCTGGTGGCGCGGGGGGTGGCCGCGCCCCTGTCACAATTGGCCACGGCGGCCCGGCGGATCACCGCCGGCGATCTGGCGCAGCGGGTGACGGTGCGGGGGGCGACGGAGATTGCCGATTTGGGCCGGGCCTTCAATGATATGACGGCCCATCTACAGGCCGCCGAACAGCAACGTCGCCATCTTGTGGCCGATGTCGCCCACGAACTCCGCACCCCGTTGTCGGTCATCCGGGGCAATTTGCAGGCCATTCTGGATGATGTCTATCCTCTGGAAAAAGAGGAAATCGTCGGCATTTATGAGGAGACGGTGCTGCTAAACCGTTTGATTAACGACCTGCGGGAGTTGGCCCAGGCCGAAGCCGGTCACCTGGAGTTGGCCCCGCAGGCACTCGATGTGGCGGCGTTTGTGGGGGAAACGGTTGATCTGTTCCGGGAGTTGGCCCGCGAGAAGCGCATCGAGTTGACGGCGAGCCCCGACGCTTCGCTGCCACCGGTGTGGGCCGACCCGGAGCGGCTGCGCCAAATCCTGCACAATCTGTTGAGCAACGCCCTGCGTCACACCCCCGCCGCCGGTCAGGTCGCGGTGACGGCTACCCTGACCGGCTCTGACGCCGTGCGGGTGACGGTCGCCGACAGCGGCCCCGGCATCCCTCCCCAAGAGATGCCCCACCTGTTTGACCGTTTCTGGCGGGCCGATAAATCCCGGACTCGGGCGCGGGGCGGCTCCGGGCTGGGGTTGGCCATCACCCAACAATTGGTCAAGGCGCACGGCGGGCAAATCGGCGTCGAAAGCGATCAGGGGCAGGGTAGCCGTTTCTGGTTTACCCTGCCCCTGGCCGCAGATCGAATTACCATTTGAAAGTTATCTGAGCTTGTCTCCGGTGTGCCACTATGCTATACTGCCGGAAAGCAGGCCCAGCCGATTAGCCACTTGGCTCACCCAAGCGAGGGTATTTGATGATTACCAAAACAAAGGCGACAATCGAAGATTTATATCAGGTGCCGGAAGATGGTAAAGCGGAGGTTGTGAATGGAGAATTGGTCCTGATGTCACCTACCGGGGGAATGCCAGGTCGAGCAGCCAAAAAAATTCTTGTCCACTTAGATAAGTATGAAGGTATTCGCGGGGATGGATACGCTTTCGGTGACAATGTTGGCTTTATCGTCGATTTACCCAACCGCAAATCGTTTAGTCCTGATGCCGCTTTCTACATGGGTGAGATCACGATGAAATTCCTTGAAGGGGCACCAATCTTTGCCGTTGAAGTTCGTAGCGAGGGTGATTACGGCCCGGTTGCCGAACAGGCGATGGCCGATAAACGGGAAGATTATTTCGCCGCCGGAACCCTGGTGGTCTGGGATGTTGATTTACTTAGCGAGGCTGTAGTCCGTGTCTACCGGGCCAGCGACCCTCACAACCCAACCATGTATCAGCGGGGCGACCTGGCCGAAGCAGAACCGGCCCTCCCCGACTGGACAATGCCGGTTGACGAGTTGTTTAGTTAACCTCTCTCGTATTTATTCAGCCGATGTGTCATTTTCAGTAGACCGCAATCACACCCTTCAATACAACTTCGTCTCTCAGTTTACTCAGGCCGCGTCCTGAGTTTGTCGACGGGATGCTGCGGTCTACTGATTCTGAGACCAGAGCTAAAAAGCGGGCAACCCAACGTAATCGGCTGGGTAGCGCGTCACCCGAAAGATAGCCATATCCCCGTCATCGTACTCCCAGACGGTGTTGCCATCGGCATCCACCTCGAAAAAGTAACCGGCCGGTCCATCATAGATAAGGGTGTTGCCATCTGACAGGCGTTGCACGCCGGAGATGTTCATCGCGTAAAAATCGATAGTTGTGTGGCTCTATTTTTCAAAACCAGCGGCAGGTAGATGTGATAATCCCCCTCTCCCGGCGGCGTGGTGGTGATCTCCGTATCCCGCACCAGGCGGACGTAGTTGGCGGCCCGCTGAACATCCCCTTGCGGGCCGTTGCCATAGGCTGTCCCGCCACTGCACGCGGTGCCGATGGTGGAGCGGTTGGCGTCGGTTTTAGGGTCGCTCCGTTGAGCGCCCGCGCCGTGGACATCTAGCAAGGTGTAGCAGGTGGCTGTTGGTGGCGATTTTTGCCAGCCCCCGGCCCGCCCAAAGGCCAGGTAAACGCTCGTTGCGCCCGCCGCCGTGCCGGTGGATTTAAGGTGGGTGGTGGAGGCCCAATACCAGGGCCAATCGGTCTGGCCATCTTCGTTGGTGATGCTGGTGGCGTTGAACAGAGGGTCGATGGCGGCGGAGTTGGTGGTGTCGGGCGAACGGCTGTAATCGACCAGGCTTTGTAGCTCTTTGGCGTTGGGCAGCCGCCAATCGTTGTGACCGAGGTGATTGTTGCTGTTCTGGGTCGCCACCCAGGCCAGCGCCCCGGCCCAATCGAAAGCCTGGCCACTGTCATCTTTGGCCCACATCAAGCCGGTGGCATTGTCGGTGATGGTGTCATCGCCATTGTCGATGAAGTTGTTTTGTCCGTAGTCGGTATTACCCCGCACGCAGATCACGAAAAACTCGTTATCGTTACCCCCTATATTCAACCCATACCCCTTGATCCGGCCATCGGCAAAGTTTACGCCGAACATCGTGCTGCCGCCATCGTTCGCGGTGTTGGAGACGTACAGGGTGCTGGAGGCATACTGAGCGTCGATCAACCGCTCCCCGGCGTTGGTATCGCCGTAAGCAAAGTCGAAATAGGTGGTGTCAATGAACGGGGTCAGACCTGCGGTATCCGTGCCGTTGTAGCCGCTGATGTCCTCCCCCCGAAAATCGATCAGCGAGTAAAGCTGCTTGATGTCCGGCAGTCGCCAATCGGTGTGGCCGGCCAGCGTCAAATTTTCACAGTAAGTGGTCGCGCCCTCGTAGGTCAATTTATCGTTGGCGTCGATGTCGTTATCCCCCTCGGTATCGGGCGATTGCTGCCACATCAGGCTGGTGACGTTGTCGGTGATCGTGCCGTCGCCGTTGTTGGTGTAGCTGGGAGCGTTGCCGGTGTGTTGGGCATCCTGGCCGTAGAGAGCCTCGCCTTCAGCGGGACAGGCCGGGGACTGTACGCCGTTACTATCGTAACATTGATCCTGCCCGGTATCGACGACCGGGTAGGTGGCCCCGCTTTGAGCCTTGCTGATCGGGGTCGGCCGGGTCAGCCCGATAAGGGTCATCATCATTATGATGATGAGGGTTAGCAAACCCCAGCATCCTGAGTAGACCGAGGAACGAGGTCGTATCGAAGGGTGCGATTGTGGACTACGGCCTATTAGCCAATGAATAAATCCGATAAATCGGGATTCTGATTTCATTTTTCTGCTCGCTTTCCGGTTAGTTAGGTTTTTTCAAGTTGACAACATTGGTTATTCAAATTAGTGATTCTCGCTCTAGCCAAGACCGCAAGTCACGGACTTGCTGTGAGCAAAAGCGTGCCCTATTCGCTCCTTTCCTCAATTCAGCAATTCCCGGTTTGGAATGAAGATTGGGCCAGTTTCCATAAATTTTGTCAT
>CAZWZZ010000125.1:0-11089 GCA_964638395.1 uncultured Caldilineaceae bacterium | reverse complement strand
TTTGTCCGATCTTGGCCGGGTCATTCTCAAAAATAGCCTCAATATGAAATCGTTTGGTGGCAAAGCCGCCGTAATTGGCAATCGCCTGACCTAAATCACCAAAGCCGACAAGCGCAACCGGCCAATCTCTATCAACGTTTAGTATCTTAGAAATCTGATCGTGCAGGTATTTTATTTCGTAACCGGTTCCCTGTTTACCAAATTCACCAAAAAAGGACAAATCCTTACGGATTTGAGCTGAACCGATACCCAATTTTTTCCCTAGCTCCTGGGATGAGGTAAATTCGTGACCTGCTTGATGCAGCAATACCAAGGCTCTTAAATATATTGGTAAGCGCCCTATCACAATATCCGGCACATCTGTTGCTGCCATAGCCTGACATCTCCTTGCTCAATAGGATAATATATTTGAGGGGCAGAATAACATAAAAACAGCCCCTTGAGAACTATTTACGGTATGGGGAAACAGAAGAAAGAGATCAATTGTGTCGAAATTATCATACCACACATCAAACGAATCGGCAACAGAAATGTGAAAAAAAGCGCTAGTTTGCTCCTTATTTTTTTAACAGGCCATACTTTAAAATGGCATAAATAGCCCTAAACCCATCCTTCCAATTAATCTTCTTACCCTCCTCGTAAGTCCGCCCGTAGTAAGAGATACCCACTTCATAAATGACACAGTCAAGCCGGGCAATTTTGGCCGTAAATTCCGGCTCAAACCCGAAGCGGTCCTCTTCCAACTCGATTTGGTCGAGAAGGCTACGTTTGAAAACTTTGTAACAGACCTCCATATCGGTCAGGTTGAGGTTGGTAAACATATTTGACATAAATGTGAGAAATTTATTACCCAACGAATGCCAGAAATATAAGACCCGGTGGGATTCGCCGCCGGCAAAGCGGGAACCGTACACAACATCGGCTTTGTTTTCCAAAATGGGGCCAAGTAGCTTTTCATATTCATTCGGATCATACTCCAGGTCGGCATCCTGAATGATGATAATATCACCACGGGCGTGAGCAAAACCGGTTCGCAAGGCCGCTCCTTTGCCTTGATTCTCCTCTTGAAAGATAACCTTAATATCGTGATGATCGTTCAAGGTATTCAGATAGGCCCGCGTGCCATCCGTTGAGCAATCATCGACGATGACCACTTCTCTCTCTATAGATAGTGGCACCTGGAGGACTTTATGAATGATGGTTTCGATGGTTTGTTCTTCGTTGTAGCAAGGTATAACCACGGAGATTTTCATGTGATACCTCGTAACTCCTCATCTCTATCCAAAAAGCAAGGGCGCACCCTATAATCTGGCCGCCCTACGCAGAACACCTCGTAATTGATTTTTGAAGAATAATGCTCTATTATAGGCTAAGTCTCAAGTGTCGCAAATAAAAATGATCCGTCACGGAGAAGAATAATGCCATCCCCCCTCCATCACCAAACACCGCTGTTGGAAAATTCGACCATCAACCAACGTCTCGGTAAACGGCTCTATCTCAAGATGGAGTGTTACCAACCCATCGGCTCTTTTAAGATTCGAGGCATCGGCCACCTATGCCAGACGGCGGTAGCGGCGGGAAAAGAACATTTTGTCTGTTCATCAGGGGGCAACGCAGGGTATGCGGCGGCCTATGCCGGGCAACAGTTGGCCGTGCCGGTCACCGTCGTCGTCCCGGAAACTACACCCCTTATGGCCAGAACACGAATGATCGCCGAGGGGGCCGAGGTCATTATCCACGGTCAAAACTGGAACGAAGCCGACAGCCTTGCCCGTCAACTTGTTGAGGAAAGGAACGGGGCCTACATCCACCCTTTCGATCACCCGGCGATTTGGGAGGGGCATGCTTCGATGCTGGATGAGGTGGTTACGCAAGGACCTAAGCCGGAGCGAATGGTGGTGGCGGTAGGCGGTGGCGGCCTGCTGTCCGGCGTCGTGCAGGGTCTCCAGCGTCACGGTTGGGGGGACGTGCCGCTCATCGCCGTAGAGACGGAAGGGGCCGCCTCCTTTGCCGCTGCCCTGGCTGCCGGACAGCCGACAATGCTTTCCGAAATCACCTCAATTGCCAACACCCTCGGCGCGAAGCAAGTCACGAATCAGGCCCTGGCCTGGACCAAAAAACAGCCCATCACCTCCGTTGTTGTCAGCGACCACTCAGCAGTTGAGGCCTGTCTCCGCTTCGCTGACGAGCAACGGGTCATCGTCGAACCGGCCTGTGGCGCGGCCTTGAGCCTACTTTACGATCACGCCGATGCGCTAGAGGGGGCAGCTTCAATTCTGGTCATCGTCTGCGGTGGGGCGGGTGCAACGGTTGAACAATTGTTGAAATGGCAGGCGAGGTTGTCGTAAAACAACAACCTCACCTACTCCCCACTCATTGTCGGCGGTCTGCCACCACCACGTGGGGCGCGGCGTCGTTTCTCGCTGATCTTGAGGCGGGTGGCGGAACGGCGCAGGGCAGCCTCGGCCTTCTCGAATTCTTCCTGATCCTCGGCTTTGGCCAATAGATCTTCGGCTCGTTGACGGGCCTCTTCAGCGCGAGCCATGTCGATCTCATCCGCATGCTCGGCAGAGTCGGCCAGCACGATGACGTGGCCAGGCTGGACTTCCATAAAACCGCCGCCAATGGCGTAAAATTGGTCCTCCTCACCCGGCTTTTTGATCTGCAACTCACCGTATGACAACGCCGTCAGCAAGGGCGCGTGCTGCGGCAAAATACCCATCACGCCCTCCGACCCCGGCGCAACGACCATCTCAACCTGGTCGTCGTACACTTTTTGTTCAATCGTCACGATTTCCAAATGAAGTTGTGACATTAGCTGTCCCTACCCATGAATGACATAGTTTTCCAGAAATACCTCTACACGTTTGGAGATTGAGAGATTAGGCGATTAAAACGAAATCACCTAATCTCCCAATCTCTAATCTCCCACTTACGAATTCTGATTCCGCTCCAACACTTCGTTAATATCACCGGCCATGTAAAAGTGAGGTTCCGGTACATCATCTAACTCACCATCCAAGATTTTCCTGAAGCTGGAGACGGTTTCTTTCAGAGGCACATACCGCCCCGGTCGTCCGGTGAACTGCTCGGCTACGCTGAACGGCTGGGAGAAGAAACGCTGCATCTTACGAGCGCGGGCCACCACCAATTTATCATCCTCCGAGAGTTCATCCACCCCCAGAATAGCGATGATGTCCTGCAAATCCTGATACCGCTGCAAGACGCTCTGCACCCCACGGGCCACGTCGTAATGCTCCTCACCCACGATCAACGGGTCGAGAATCCGGCTATTGGAAGCGAGCGGGTCCACTGCCGGATAGATACCGAGCGAGGCGATAGAGCGCTCCAGCGAAATCGTCGCGTCCAGGTGAGCAAAGGTGGTCACCGGCGCGGGATCGGTGTAGTCATCGGCAGGCACATAAACGGCCTGCATACTGGTGATCGAGCCACGCTGGGTGGAGGTGATGCGCTCCTGGAGTTCCCCCATCTCAGTGGCCAACGTCGGCTGGTAACCGACCGCACTGGGCATCCGTCCCAACAGGGCCGACACCTCCGAGCCGCTCATCACGAAACGGAAGATGTTGTCGATAAAGAGCAGCACGTCCCGCCCTTCATCTCGGAAATATTCGGCCATCGTCAGCCCGGTCAAGGCCACGCGCAGGCGCACACCGGGCGGCTCGTTCATCTGTCCGAAGACCATGCACAGCTTATCCAACACGCCAGCCTCTTCCATCTCCTGATAAAGCTGGGTACCTTCGCGGGTGCGTTCGCCCACCCCGGCGAAGACGGAGAAACCGCCGTGTTCACGGGCCAGGGAAGCGATCAGCTCCAGAATGACGACGGTTTTACCAACCCCGGCCCCACCGAAGATGCCGGTCTTTCCACCTTTGGTGAAGGGCGCAATCAGATCGATAACCTTAATACCGGTCTCAAAAATTTCGGCCTTGGTCACCTGATCCTTGAATTCGGGGGCGGGCCGGTGAATGGGGTAAAGGGTGTCACTCTCGACCGGGCCTTGATTATCAATCGGACGACCAAGAACATTGAAGATACGGCCCAAACTGGGCGGGCCAACCGGGATTTTAATCGGCGCGCCGGTTCCTTTGACCACATCCCCGCGACGCAGGCCGTCGGTGGTATCCATGGCCACCGTGCGCACTACATCGTCGCCGAGGTGCTGCTGCACTTCCAGCACGAGCGAGTCTTTGCCTTCACGATCAATTTCGACCGCATCAAAAATTTCAGGGAGTTGATCAGGCGGAAAGGCCACATCAACCACCCCGCCTAACACTTGTTGCACATAACCTTCAGCCATTAAATCCTCCTGAACTCAAAGCAGAGTCCACTGCTATTTTCGTCACTAAGGCGGGTAATTAGCAATGTGGATAGCCAATTACTAATTACCAATTACGCATCTCAAACAAAACGTCGTTTCTAAAAAATACTAGCGCCCTTACCCGGCTTGAGCCAACGCTTCGGCCCCGCCGGCAATATCCAACATCTCTTTGGTGATTGCTTCCTGGCGGGCTTTGTTATAGGTCAGGGTCAAATCTTCAATCAACTCGTTGGCATTGTCGGTAGCGCTCCGCATGGCTACCATCCGGGCCGAATGTTCACTGGCCAGCGCCTCCAACAACGCCTGATACAGTTGCAGTTCGATGAAGCGGGGCAAAATCGTATCCAAAAGCGCGGCCGGGTCAGGCTCGTAGATATATTCGGCGGTTGACATCGTCGAAATCTCGGCCTCCCCATAGTGTCGGGCCAGGCGATCTTGGGCGCTTTCCGGGCGAATCGGCAGCAGGGTGAAAATTGTGGGTTCCTGGCGGAGGGTGTTGATGAACTCGGTGTAAGCCAGATGAACTTCGTCATACTCGCCTTCTAGAAAGCCATCAATCGCCAAGCGAGCAATCGGCGTAATATCTAATGTCGAAGGGCGGTCGGGCATGTCGGTAAAATCCGCAACCACATTCCGCCCAAAGCGAACCATGAAGTCCCGCCCTTTGCGCCCGACCGTAATCAAAGAGGCATCCTGTTGATCCTGTTCCCGCATAAAGCGAGTCACCGCTCGAATCATGTTACCATTATACGCCCCGGCCAACCCCTTGTCGGAGGTCAACATAATGACCGCCACATTTTGGACCGTCTCTCGTTGGGTCAGCAAGGGGTGCAACTGCTCCACATTCCCCTTCTGGGCCGAGAGGTGGGTAAATATTTCCCACGCTTTGGCCGCATAGTCGCGGGAGGCCATCGCCTGTTCCTGCGCCCGGCGCATTTTCGAGGCGGCCACCATCTGCATGGCCCGCGTTACTTTGGAAATGTTTTTGACGCTTTTGATGCGTCGTCGAATCTCTCGAATCGTAGCCACGAGTTAATCCTAAGCTTAGATTTTTTAGAAATGATTTACTTCGGTATGCTGTAACCGGCAGATTGATTGTAATCTGCCACAGCCGCCTTCAAGGTCGCCTCGATATCGTCCGTTAACACTTTTTGAGCGGCAATCGACTGGGCTACGCCGGGGTGGCTGTTATGGATAAACTCCAACAAACCATCTTCATACTCTGTGATTTTATCGACCGGCACATCCGCCGCATAGCCATTGGTCAAAGCGTAGATGGCGATAACCTGATCTTCCAACGAAACCGGTTGGTATTGCGGCTGTTTGAGCAATTCCGTAAGCCGGGAGCCGCGCTCCAACTGATCCCGCGTCGCTTTATCGAGGTCGGAACCAAACTGAGCAAAGGCAGCCAGAGAACGAAACTGAGCCAACTCCAGACGCAACTGCCCGGCCACTTTTTTCATGGCCTTCGTCTGGGCATCCCCCCCGACCCGCGAGACGGAAATACCGGCATTCACCGCCGGTCTCTGCCCGGAGTAGAAGAGGTCACTTTCCAGGAATATCTGACCGTCGGTAATGGAAATGACGTTGGTCGGCACATAAGCGCTCACGTCACCGGCCAACGTTTCGATGATGGGCAAGGCCGTCAAGGAACCACCCCCATTTTTCTCCGACAGACGGGCCGCCCGTTCGAGAAGGCGGGAGTGTAGATAGAAGAGATCGCCGGGATAGGCTTCACGACCCGGCGGGCGGCGCAGCAGCAGGGAAATCTGGCGATAGGCCCAGGCGTGCTTGCTAAGGTCATCATAAACGACCAGCGCATCCTTGCCGTTCTCCATAAAATATTCACCCATCGCGCAGCCGGTGTAGGGCGCAATGTATTGCATTGGGGCCGGGTCAGACGCCCCGGCCATAACCACAATCGTGTGCTCCATCGCCCCATATTTTTCCAGGGTAGCTACCACCTGAGCCACCTGGGCCTGGCGCTGGCCAACGGCCACGTAGATACAGATGAGGTCTTTGCCTTTCTGGTTGATGATGGTGTCCAGAGCGATAGCCGTCTTGCCGGTCTGCCGGTCGCCGATAATCAGCTCCCGCTGGCCCCGGCCAATGGGAATCATCGAGTCGATAGCTTTGATCCCGGTCTGAACCGGGGTATCGACATTGTCCCGCTCGACCACGCCGGGGGCAATCCGCTCAATCTGGAAGATGTCATCATTTTGGACCGGCCCTTTACCATCAACCGGTTCGCCAATGGCGTTGACCACGCGCCCGATGAGGCCGTCGCCGACCGGTACGGAGGCAATCCGTCCGGTACTCTTGACGGTGTTCCCCTCTTCGATATGCTCATAATCCCCCAGAATAACGGCCCCGACCTCATCCTCTTCCAGGTTGAGCGCCATACCCAACACACCGCCGGGGAACTCCAGCAATTCGGTAGCCATGACATTGGCCAACCCGCTAACGCGAGCAATACCGTCCCCGACGCTCAAGACATAACCGACATCCGTGTATTCGACAGGGGCATCGAATGATTCAATCTGTTGGCGTATTTCTTGGGTAATATCGTCTAATTTAAATACCATTCTATCTCCTTAGAGTTTGTGGAGCTTAATGAGTTTGTGGAGTTTAATGAATTTGTAGAGTTTAGTGAGTTTTCAGACCTTATGAACTCCGCACTCTATAAACCCCATACTCTATAAACCTTATTAACTCCGTACTCTACGAACTCTATGAATTCTATGAATTCTTATGAACTCTACGAACTCTATTTGCTGATACCCAACGCTTGACCCAGCGATTCCAGGCGATTGACCACACTACCATCGATGACTTTGTCACCGATTTGAACAACGGCCCCGCCCATAATGGCCGGATCGACCACAAACTTGAACTCCAACTCTTTACCATGCTTGGCCCGCAATTTCTGGCGAAACTGCTCTTTCTCGTTGTCGGTCAATTCAATTGCAGTTGTAACCTGCGCTGTCTTAATCGCCGGACCACCTTTGGCGATTCGTTCCAACTCATCCAGCACCTCTCCCAGATTTTCCAGGTGGCCTTCCCGCAACATCATGTAGAGTAGGTTGCGAATGTCGGAGTCGGTGTCAACGGGAATGACCTTATCCAACACCTTCTGCTTATCGGCGAAGGATTTGGCCGAGTCGTTCACCGTGGCGGCCAGGCTGGAATCGGCCACAATCTTATCCTGAACCAAGCGCAAGGTCGTCAGCCATTTTTCTACAGCCTGGCTAAAAATAGCCAGCGCATATTTATGTGAAAGCGCTTGTGCTTCCACTAGGCATCTCCTAGATTGGCTAAGAATTGATTGACCAGCTTCCGTTGGGCGTTTTCGTCAACCGCCTCGCCCACCACTTTGCGCGTCATCTGCATCGACAGGTCTGCCGCTTGCTTCCGCAAATCAGCCATGACCTGCTGCCGTTCCTGCTCGGCCTCTTCTCTGGCTTTGGCCTTGATCTCGTCGGCTTCTTTTCGAGCCGCCTCCAAGATCTCCTGACGCATCTTTTCGGTCGCTTCCGAGGCTTTCTGCGCTTCGGCTTGTGCGGCCTGCCGCTCTTTGGCCAACTGCTGTTCAAATTCGGCCCGTTGTTGAGCCGCTTCTTCGTTCGCTTTGGCCGCCGCCGACAAGCCCTCGGAGATTTCTTGCTGTCGCTTGGCTAACATCTCCTGAACGGGCTTAAAGGCGAAGCGCTGTAGCACAAATAGCACTAACCCGAAGTTTACAACATAAACGATGATAATAAGGGGATCAATTCCAAGTGCTTCCATCGCTTGATTGGCTCTCCTTTCCTTAAATTTTGGTAATTAATGTTACACCACGAAAATGAGGATCAAAGAGACAACCAAACCAAAGATGGCCAACGCTTCGGCAAAGGCCATACCGACGAACATGTAGGTGGTGATTTGACCGCCCATATCGGGGTTACGCGCCATCGATTGGAGGGCACCACTGGCGGCGATCCCAATGCCAATCCCTGGGCCTATAGCCCCTAAGCCAATAGCTAAACCTGCGGCGAGAAGTTTTGCAGCTTCCGGATCCATTATAAAAATTCCTCCTGTAGAATTTTTTCTTTTCTAAGTTTATAACAGCATCCCTTGTGGATGATCTGCTTTATTATCAAGGTAATTAGTAATCAGTTCCCAAGAATTATTGAACAGGCTAATTACTAATTACCAATTACTATCCTAATGATGTTCTTCACTATGTGGTTTGATCGACACTGTGTAGAAGGCGACCGACAGAATGAAGAAGACGAAGGCTTGAATGAAGCCGACGAATATCTCAAACCCGATGAGCGGCGTGATAACCAGCAGCGGGGCCAGGAAAATGATAACGAAGAGCATCACCTCGCCCGCAAAGATGTTGCCGAAAAGCCGGAAAGCAAACGCGATGATCTTGATAAACTCACTCATCAACTCGATCAGCCCGACGGCAAAGTTAATTAAGCCCAGAGCAAAGCCACCGATACCGCCACCCTTCGTCAACTCCCCGATCTGGATAAACTTGCCCATAAAACCGGCAAAGCCCAGCGCGGCAAAACCAAAATACCAGGAGGCCAACTGGGTGATGATGGCCAGAGCGAACGTAAAGTTGAGATCAGCGCTGGGGGCGCGAACGAACGGTACGATATGCTCTCCCGGTTCACACGTCCCCACAGCCTCGTCCCCTTCAGCCGCCACCGGCACGCCTTCGGTTGACGCCATCAACAGTGCGGCGTGTTCCTCTTCCTCACCGTAATGCCCCCCTTCACAGATGCCCAGACCCACGAGCGGCACTCCGATGAACAGGCCAAACCAGTTCGCCACCAACACGAAGATAAAAATCGTCGCCGGAATAGCTAAAAAGCGAGGGGCCCACTCTCGACCGGAGACACTTTCGGTCAAATTGTAAATGCCCTCGACGATAAATTCGGCCAGATTTTGCAAACCGGACGGTCGAGCGCTCATACTGCGCGTGGCGAAGAAGAAGAAAAGAAGAATCAGAATGGTGGAAATCCACGACGTCAACAAGGCATTGGTAACGTTGAGCGGACCGAGGTAAAAGAGATGTTCCGCCGCCACCGAAATCGTCGGCAGATTAATGCTGAGGAAAAAGCCGGCGATAATGATGGCTAAGGCGATGACAGTAAAGACAATTGTTCGACCCATTGAATGTCTAACTCCCTTGGTTAAATTCTTCTTGCAAATTAACGGCTACCCGATACACAGCATAGATGGCAAATGGCAAACTAATGACCAGCGCCAGAAACATAAGCCACGGCTTTGTCCCCAACTGCTGATCCAGCCAGATGCCACAAGCCAAGCCACTGGCAATGGGGCAGAAAAGAATAAAGATGAACTTGATAGCGAGCGTGTAGCCGGAGGCATAATGCCCCATAAAAGTTGTTTGTTTCTCTTTTTTTATGTTCTTCGATGTCTCAGGCACATTGAATACCAGCCAGGCTTGCGTTACCGGTTGAGACAACTTTTAGTCGTTCCGCAATTATTTTTGTGGCAAACTGGGCGACTAAACTGAGAGGGTTGAGATGTAGCATCCCCTGAAATCGTTGGGTTCCAGCGGCGGCGATTATACCACGTCTTAAGACGTTTCGACAAATAGGCATATAAAAATTTGCTAACCGTTCCGCTCTTGCCTTATCTTCAACAAAAGAGCAGACCCACCGGTCTGCCTGAAATAACACCCCAGCGTGCAGATCAGCAACGTATCATTGCTGTTAATTTCACAAACAAAGCCGATGTTACACTACTTCATTACATTTGTCCAATTTGCGTGGAGATTTTTATCCCTGCTTCATTTTCAACATTTTTGACCAAAATCGGCTGCCAAGACCAGACCAACGGCTGCCAAATGCTGCCAAATTTCAGGAGAAGCGGGGTATTGTGCCTCTCCACCGGTGGTGATATAATCAGCCGCTTTAGGAGGTGATGATTGATGCACCAACGACGCCATTTTTTACGATTAGTCATCATTCTGATGTCTACCCTGGCCTGTGCGGTTCCCGGTTTGGGCGGTGACGACACGCCGGTGGCGGTCAATGCTATTAATAATAAAGGCGGCCCCACCGTCACCCTCTCCAGCCCTACTGCCGAGGAGACGCTGATCGCCGGGCAAGAAATCAAGGTTCTCTCCACCGCCATCGACCCCGGCAGCGGCATCAACCGGGTCGAGTTGGTTGTCGGCGGGCAGGTCATCTGGAGCGACGCCAACCCCGACCCCCAACCCAACACGCCCTACATCGTGGCCCAACCCTGGACACCCGCCGCGCCAGGCAGCTACACCCTGCAAGTCCGGGCCCACAATACCGACACCCAGGCCGGACTATCGGAACAGCGGGTTGTCCAAGTGGTCGCCGCTACCCAAACCGGCGGAGCGACGCCCACCGCCACGCCGACGGACGGCCCCAACAGCACCGGCGACTCGCTCCCGCCCCCTACGGCCACATCCGCTCCGGCCACGCCCACCGCTACCCTCGCGCCATCCGCTACGCCGACCGTCGTTCCAACCGCCACGCCGACCCTCCCTACATTTGAACCGACCGGCCTGGAGCCGGAGGGTCGCTTCCGGGAGGTGTGGCTCAACCTGGGCAGCGGTGACAGCCGCCTCGGCTACCCAACCGAGGCCGCTATCGAGGGACGGAACTTCGCCCGCCAATATTTTGAGCAGGGGGTGATGTATTGGTGGGATAGCCCGGAGGCGACCGATTATATCTGGGCCTTGGTCGCTTCGACCCC
>CAZWZZ010000124.1:0-11090 GCA_964638395.1 uncultured Caldilineaceae bacterium | reverse complement strand
TCTATTTTTTTGAGCGTTTCGTCGTAATCGGCTTCTGTTTTGATGGGTTTGATGTCCATTTGCCTTGCTAATCTTATGGAGGCTGACCTTCCGTTCAGGATCGGGAGTGGGAATGCCTGACAATAATCTCGGCCCGACCATCCCGTGCAATCCAGGCGGTAATGCCGGGTAATTCATTTGATATGTGTGGGTGGGGGAATTTGTCCCAAGATTCCCCCAGTTTCCATTTTTTACCTTGATACTCAAAATATTCAAGTTGCCAATTAATCAATTGTGAATTTCGTCGAAAGTTAGAAATCAATCGTTCAGCTTCTCTTTTTAACGCATTATAAGATTTGGCGGAGATACGATCAACAAAGAGTCGGAGCCGGGTAGCGTTTTCAAACGGATAATATTCAGCTACCCGGCTAATGCCGGGTGAGTCATCATCAAAGTTCTGCGCATCTCTTCCCAAACGGGGCGTATCTGGCGAAGTCAATATTTTTGGGGCACGCTCTGGCTCACTCGTGTGAAGTTCACGCACTACAACATCAAAATCAGCCATTGAAATGAATTCATACTGGTTAAAAGACATTTTTCGCTCTTGAGCAATGTCTTGACGTGACTTTTCCATAAAGATTGTCTGAAGCAAGTCGCTTAACCTGAACTCTGATAGCTCAAATTCACGAGGTAAGGGAATGTCATCTAAAAGTGCCCACAGTGACTCAAAATTTAAATCCGTTAAATCCAAATTATAGTTAGCTCCAACTTCAAGTGTGGGCACGATCATTACCGGTAGAGAGCGTTTCATTGAATCGGGTAAGTCAGAACGAGGAATGAAGTTGATTAATAAATTAGCCCTCTCGGTGAATTCGCGGTCGTGTTCGGCCCATAGTGCCCGTTGAACATTTTGGTAAGTTTGTAAAAAGATACGCAGTTCGTTATCAAGTGACCGTTGCGGTGATAGTGTCTCCCGATGCAAAACTGTGATAAGATTACCCGCTAGTGATGGGGATTTACTGGACAGGCATTGAACACAATTAACCCGATGACAAGCCTGGCGGGTTGCCATCTCAACGGTGGAGGCGATTGAACCCGGTAGACGACCATCCGGAACAACCACGACACTGAGGTTTTTAGATGTCATTGAGGCAGTTAAACCGGAGGCGATCTGACTTTGACCCAACATAATACCTGATCCGGTTTTTAGCTTATCAAGCTCAATGTTTTCCAATTGGGCATCGCCCCTTCTACGGGCGTTACGAATATCCTGGCATACATCTACTTTTTTACGTTGATTTACGTTGTTAACGTCCAGAACCGAGCCTTTACATTCCAACAGATGTCCCTTAACGATATTACCTGACCGCTCCAGTAGGATGAAATCTGGAGTTTGAATATTATTGCTCTCCAACAGACGGATAATCTCAACATTCTGGCCGAGTTGTAGACTTAAAACCAATGCTCCCAAAATTTCACCAAAGGTGGCGGCCAGCAAATCCTGCCGCTCTGGGTATTCAGTACGGAGCTTGCCCGCCAAAATATCGCTCAGGCTATCGAGCAACACCCATCGCACAGGTTCAGTAATACGTCGCCCGGCTGCCTGGGAAAGGATATACATTGCGCCGGGAGTGATAGTGATAAAGTCGTGTTTTCTTTGAACCTGACGTGCCTGTTTAGAAAGCGCACCATCATTGAATCCTTCCAGAGCTAGACGAAACGGTAATCTAAATGGCTGCGTCCATAGTGTAATTCGAGGAATTGTCATCTTTTACTTTTAGTTACGTTCTTACCTATCTCTAAAATATCCGCTTATCAAGACCAACTCTATCACAATCTGTTAAATAATTCAATCCAACCCCGGCGTAATTTCCCCGCTGCGCCACCCGGCCAAATTCCCCGCTGAGGCCACCCCCCGGCGCAGATAAAAAAACAGCCCGGTTGGGCTGTTGGGGAGGGTAGCGCACGGTCTCTAGCCGGGAGGTGGCCCAATGGTCGTCTCACGTATCCCGCCGCCCGGCTAACCAGCGTGCCAACGACGTTTGGCCTTCGCTACTACGCCGCCCGGCCAATAAGCCTTCTATGCCGATGTGTTCATCCAGGTCGGGCCACTCGATGGCGTATCCATCACCAAGCAGTTGATAGTTTTGTCGCTCCTCGACCGTCCCATGCAGCAATCGCGGATACCAGGCCAAGGGAATGGCCAGACTCCGTCCATCTTCTAAATCGACCACCAATTTTTCGCCGGTGACGGTCACGGTGGCGATAACTGGGTCTACGTCAAGCGTTAAAGTGGTCATGCCAAGCCTCTATGATTCTTTCTCGATTATCTTCGACCAAACGAATGATTTGATTTAACTCGTGATCCTTGAACCCCCGATTTTTGGCCAGGGCCACAGGTTCGAGCCAAAATTTTGCAATCTGTCTATCCCGTTTAACGTGAATATGTGGCGGTTCGGGTCGATCCGAACTGAAAAAGATAAAACTGTAGGGTCCAATTTGAAAAACAGTTGGCATTTGAGAATATCGCTCACTCGATGATTAGGCATAAGTATGAGCCAAAAGCGGGAAGTTGTCAATTTGACGCGGGTGTAATTTTCCCGCTGCGCCCCGGCCAAACTCCCCGCTGGGGGGACACGAAACGAAGCCAGAAATTCCCCCCGCTGGGGGGCGAGGGGGGCGAATGTGACATTGTCTAATTGGATCAACGTCTATCCCCTCCAATGCCTTCTCTTGTAGTTTTTGTAAACGCAGACTATGATTATGGTCGATGGCCGGAAAAAACTGCTCCACATCAAACTGTAGCACATAGGGATAGCGCGGGGCAAACTGTTGGCAGCGGTCCAGAGCGCAGTGCGTTCCTTTGCCGACGCGGTTGGCCAGGAACAGACTCCGCCATTTTTTATTTGGCAATCCCCTTTGAGTGAGAATTGGATCCTGTGAGAGTACAATCACCTCCAGGAATCATATAACAACGAGGAGTGTTCTATGAAATATCGACGTTTGGGCAAAACAGAGTTGAAAGTATCAGTCATTGGGGTCGGAACCTGGCAATTTGGCGGAGAGTGGGGCCGGACGTTTACCCAAGAGGAGGTGAACGGCTTGCTGGGCCGGGCTAAAGATTTGGGCATCAATCTGATCGACACGGCGGAGTGTTATGGCGATCATCTGTCCGAACGGCTGGTGGGGCAGGCCATTCGGGGCGACCGGGAGTCGTGGATTGTGGCCACGAAGTTTGGGCACAAGTTCCACAGCAATTTTGAGCGGACGGACCAATGGAGTCCCCAGGAGGTCGTGGCCCAACTGGAGGCGTCGCTCGAAGCGTTGGGAACCGACTACATCGACCTGTACCAGTTCCACTCCGGCCCGGATGAGGCGTTCGATCAAGCCGAGTTGTGGGCCGTGTTGCAGGAACAGGTCGAGGCGGGCAAGGTGCACCATCTGGGTATCTCCATCGGTAGCAACGACAATCTGCACCAGACTGCGCGGGCCGACACGGTCGGGGCCGAGGCCATTCAGGTCGTTTACAACCGCCTCGACCCCTTGCCTGAAGCCCGCGTTTTTCCGGCCTGTATCAGTCAGGACCTCGGCGTGCTGGCTCGCGTGCCCCTGGCCAGCGGCTTCCTCAGCGGTAAATACAGCCCCGGCGCTAATTTTACCGATAAGAATGATGTCCGCTCCCGGCACGACAAAGCGGAGGTGGAGCAGCGGCTCAAGCAGGTGCAGGAGATTCAGCAAAATGAAGTGCCGTCGGGCGTCGAGATGGCTCCGTGGGCCTTGGCCTGGTGTTTGCAGCACCCCGCCGTGACCTGCGTCATCCCCGGCTGTAAAACCATCGAGCAGGTCGAGTCGAACGCCAGCGCCGCCGGGTTGGAGTTGGTGCGAGAGGATCACCGACAGGCGGTGGAGAGTCGCTAACATGCCGGTCAGGTTGTACCAGTAAACCGGCTACGAGTGTCATTTTGGCCGCTTGGTGAACGGATATTTAACAGATTAACGGATGATATTTTCAGTAGACCGCAATGCACCCTTCGATACGGTCTCGCAGGCTCGACCTACTCAGGATGCTGTGGTCTACTGGTTTTTAGAGCTTACCGCTCCATCCGTTAATCCGCTATCTATCCGTTTCCCGGCTGATCTATTGTTATCATAACTTGGTGGAAACGAGAGTCAGCGTCCGTAAACCTTGTTAGTGCGGTTGCTGTTGCGGCCCTCATCTAAATGGTTTATAATCCCAAACCATCGGGAAGAGACTATGCAGAATTTGCCCGACTCTCCTCTGGTCGTGACTCATCTGGAAACACCACCATCTGAAGCGCTGAAGTTGGTTACAGTGGCGGCATAAGTCAGCAGTTTCAGATACAACTTCCCAAAACTTACAACTTAAAGAAGCGAGGAATCCTATGGAATCTCGAAAAATCACCTTTGAAAATCAAGAGGGGCAGGCATTGAGCGCCCGGTTGGATCTGCCGGTGGATGAGCAGCCCATCGCCTATGCCCTGTTTGCCCATTGCTTTACCTGCTCCAAAAATCTCAAGGCGGTGGCCAATATCAGCCGGGCGTTAGCCCGCGAAGGCATCGCCGTGCTGCGCTTCGATTTTACCGGCCTGGGCGAGAGCGAGGGGGAGTTTGCCGATACCAACTTCTCCTCCAACGTGGCCGATTTGGTAGCGGCGGCGGAGTTTCTGGCCGACACTTACGAAGCGCCCAAAATCTTGGTTGGTCATTCGTTGGGGGGCACAGCGGTGCTGCAAGCGGCCGCAGACATTCCGGCGGCGCAGGCGGTGGCCACGATTGCCGCCCCCTGCCAGGCCAGCCACGTGGCCAAACTGCTCGACAGCGATAAGGAAACCATCGAAGCCGAGGGGGAGGCTGTGGTCACCCTGGCCGGACGGAGCTTCAAGATCAAAAAGCAATTTTTGGATGATCTCGAAGAGACCCGCATGCAGGAGAGCATTCGCAAATTGCGGAAGGCGCTGCTCATTTTCCATTCGCCGATTGATAACACCGTCGGCATTAGCAATGCGGGCCACATCTTTGAGGCGGCCAAGCATCCCAAGAGCTTTGTCTCGCTGGATCAGGCTGACCATTTGTTGTCGAGAGAGGGTGACTCCCGCTACGCCGGGTCAGTCATTGGGGCCTGGGCGCGGAAATATATCGACGCTCCGCTGCCACAGACCGAGCCGGTGGATAAGCCGGACAATCAGGTGTTCGTCCGCACGGAAGATAGCTTTCGCACGGAAGTGCGTACCGGCTGGCATAGCCTCGTCGCCGATGAGCCGGAAAGTGTCGGCGGCACCGACCTGGGGCCAAACCCCTACGACTATTTGTTAACAGCGCTGGGCACTTGCACCTCGATGACGCTGCGGATGTATGCCGACCGCAAAAAGTGGCCGTTGGAGGCGGCGCTCATCCATCTGGATCATTCCAAAATTCACGTTCGGGATTGTGAGGATTGTATCAGCGAGAAAGGCAAGATTGATACGATTGAGCGGGAGATTGAGCTAATCGGCCCGCTGGATGCGGAGCAGCGGCAACGGCTCTTGGAGATTGCGGATCGTTGTCCGGTTCATCGCACGCTGCACGCGGAGGTTAAGGTGCGGTCTAAGTTGAAGTAGTGAGTTCACCTACCAATTGAAGATGCCCAACAGTCGGGCCAACCACCATAGCAAGGCCAGAAAAAAGCCAACGATAGGCAGAGACCATAAAACGCCGATTAACCAGAGACCATCCTCATCCCCTTGAGGGCCGTGGTAAAACATTCTCTCTCCTAACTCGGTGCGGGTGATGAAAAGTAAGCCGAGCAGGCCGATGATTAGATTAAGCCAGGCACAACGCCAAGCCCACGTCCAGTTGGTGAGCGCCCCGATAGCCAGATAGGCGCTGGCAAACCAAAATAGGGCTAATGTCAGTTGCAGTTTAATTCTTGGGATCATCGGTCCGAGTCTTGTGTGCTTCTTCACGAATTTTGGCCCAATCAACGACCGGCCAGAAGAAAAGATCGAATGGGGTCCACCCGGACCAGGGTTTGTTAAAAATGAGGAGATAGGCTTGACGTAAATCACCGACAGCCGTTCCGGCGTATGCTCCGGCTATAAGGGTTAACCCCGTCCACAGAAGAAACCAGAGCAGAGATTCGCCCCGCAGGACATTGCCGTAGGCAAAGGTGGAGAGTAGGCCGCACAGGAGAGTTAAGGCGCTAAAGATGGCGAAGGGGAAAAGCAGACCCACCAGCCGCTCATTGCGGCCCATAGGCCCAACGGGTCTGACGTGGCTATCTCCCCACCGATATTCACACTGCCGACCAACCAGCCGATAACCGACAATGTGCAGCAGTTCGTGGGGCAGGGCCAATCCTCTGCCGATACGGAGTAACACACTTTGGGGTTTGGTTAGTTTCATAGGATAATTCCTTGATATTACCCAAAGTATAGAGCCGGTTTCTGTGGGTGTCAAACTTGGTTAATGGGGTTCATCCAATTTCAGAAATAAAGGTAGCAAAAGAGGAGACATCATGACTACACTGGGACGGAACGATCCCTGCCACTGCGGCAGCGGGAGAAAGTACAAAAGATGCTGTTTGAAAAAAGATCAGGCCGCCGAACGGGCTGAGCGAAAGGCTGAACGACTCGCCGAGATGCTGTCGTCGCCGCCGCCGGATGATATGTCTGAGGCCGCTGCCGATATGCCCGAAACACCGCCTGAGCCACCAGACCCCCGGATTGAAGCGTTCAACGCTCGCTGGAACGAGTTTCAAGCGGCCGATTACGAAGGACAAATCGCCCTCTTTTACAAAACGTTGGAAGAAGACCCGGAGTTGATGGATGGCGAGATGGCCTTTGAATTTCTCAATCCCCTCTATTATGAGAGTACCGAGCGGGGTGAGCGGGATCGCTTTGAAAAGATGGCCGATGATCTGCGGGAGCGTCTGCCGGAGGTGTATGCCGCCGAGGCCGGTTATATTCTGGACTGGCGCATCACCAATGCTCTGGCTGATGGTCGAACCGGAGATATTCCGGCCATGGCCACTGAAATGGCCCGGAACGCAGAGGAGAACATCGATCAATTTTTCAACCTGATGGATCAGTTGGCCTATCACAACCAACTGGCCGCGTTGATCGAAGCCACCCGGACCGCCTGGCCCCAGGTCAAAGTATCGACCAAAATCTTGGGTATCGACGACTTTGCCACCCAGATGACCAATTACCTGGTCTTCGATTATGTCACCCGCACGCCGGAGCCGGATGGCCGGGACCCGGCGCTGCTGGACCGGATCGATCCCTACATGGATTTGAACCTGGAGAAATTTGCGGAGTATGTGGCCGAATTAGCCGGTCAAAGCTCAGCAACCTGGACAATGGCCGATTTTGAATTCGAGCCGCTCGAATCGGAACAGTTTTCCGACTGGGATGATGAGGAGGAAGAAACCGTTGATGAAGGTCGCCAGAATTTTTCTCACCTGACGTTTGACTTTTTGCATTATTTGTACCAGGAGGAAAATGTGCCCTACGCTAAGGGTGATTTGGCTCGGACGGAAATTCAGCAGTACATTCTGAGGCGTCACGATGGCGATTTGGAACCTGTGGAGCCTCTCTTTCCACAACCGAAACGAAGCCGTAGGAAGGGCAAAGCCGCTGCCGCTCCCCATCCGCTCTGTCCCGACCGAGGTACATTGGATCGCTTTTTGGCGGGACTCATCAATTTCATCAATCCCCAATATTACAAAGCCACGGCCACGCTGGAACTGGTCCCGGCCTGGCTGCGCTTCTTGGAGTCACGCCACCTGATCGAGGCCGAACAGCGGGAGCAGACCTTGCTTGAGTTGCGAGGGCTGGGTACCGAATTTCTCAAAGTCGTCGGCACGCACGCCGATCCGGCTTTGGGCCGGGCAATAGAAAATTGGCGTAAGGATGCCGGGCAGGTCTAGAAAAAATATTGCTCAGGTGGCATTTGGGCTGATAGCGCCAAAACACCCCACAAAAAGTGAAAAAACAAGCCCAACACCCAGCAAACTACAAACGGCAGTGATAACACAAACAGTTCTTCACGCCGCATTTTTGGCGCTGAGGAGGTCACACGATGATCGCCCCACTCATAATGACACGGCTTGCCGATCAGCCGGTAGGCCCAGACCTGTAGCAGTTCATGAGGAATGAGGTAGTACCTTTTTAATTTGCCAAGCCAATTCTTGGTGGTTCATATCCCCAAGAAATTTGGTTAACAACTTCGTAAAACGTAAGGCGCAAAACGTAATGATTGTGACAAAATAACCGCTTACGTTTCACGTTTTGCGTTTTACGGGGTGACGTTGCTCAACCTGGCGGGTACAGTGGGGGGATTATTATCACGACGAGGATAGTCTCGGCCCTCGGCCCTTACGAAAAGTTCGTTGAACCACAAACTGTGGTATAATACCGGGGAAATTTTTAATGCGAAGGGGCGTAGAGGCCCGCATAACCTCTACCCCCTTTCTGTTTTCTGACAGAGATAGAAGGAGCAATTTTGATGAAAAATCGGAAAACGTGGTATTGGATTATCGGCCTGACCCTGGCCTTGCTTATCATCTGTGGCGGCTTTGTGGGGTTAGGCATCCTTGTGGCCAACAGCCTGGGGGATGATAGCGATGGCCTGGCGTTTGGCGATGCCGTGGCTATCGTCCGCGTCGAGGGTGTGATCGTACCCGGCGAAGCGCCGCCCAATCCTTTTGGGGGAAGCGCCGCCGGGGCCTATAGCCAACGGGTCATTGACCATCTACAGCAGGCCGAAGGGAATGAAGATGTCAAAGCGGTCATCCTTCACGTCGATAGCCCCGGCGGCAGCGTCTACGCCTCGGACGAAATCTATTTACAGGTTGAAGCAATGACCAAGCCGGTCATCGTCTCGATGAGCAGCCTGGCGGCCTCCGGAGGCTACTACATCTCCGCCCCGGCCGATGAAATCTGGGCCAGTCCCCACACTCTGACTTGCTCCATCGGCGTCATCTTCCAATTTATCAACGTCGAAGAGTTCTCCGAGGAGTATGGGGTGACGGCAGTGACGATTACCAGCGGCAAATTCAAGGATGTGGGCAATCCCTTCCGCGAATTTACCGAGGCGGATGAGGAGCTATTGCAAGCCATCGTTGATGAGGCATACGATGGCTTTGTCGCCATCGTGGCCGAGGGGCGCGGCATGGAAGAGGCCGCCGTGCGGGAGATGGCCGATGGCCGCATCTGCACCGGCAAGCAGGCCCAAGAGGCCAACCTGGTCGATGAGCTGGGCTATCTGCCGGACGCCATCGACCGGGCCGCCGAGGTGGGCGGTATCCAGGGCGAACCGCGTATCATCGAATATGAAAATGAGCCGACTCTGTTCGGGGCTTTCGGTGCGACTCTCAACCGCCCCACCCCGGTCCAGGAGATCCGGGAGTTGCTCCAGTTCCACGGCGGCTCGCCGTTGATGTATTTGTATGTGCCGTAAAGAAGAATAAGCCTCGGCTGTTTACCAATTTGTGCCGAGACCGAAAATAGAGTATTATCACGCCCACCAAAATCAAATGTATCAGGGAGATAAGTCATTATGCACCTTGAAACAAGCCTCTTAGAGGGAGGCATTAAGCAGATAAAGTTGGTAGGTCGGCTGGATGTCAAAGGAGCCGGGGAGATTGATGACGCTTTTCTTATTCAGGCCGCGACGAAGAAGGCCGGTGTTTTGGTTGATATGGCCGAGGTCAATTTTATCGCCTCTATCGGGGTTCGGATGTTGCTCAGTAGCGCCAAAGCTCTGGTCAGACGGGGGGGTAAAATGATTTTGCTCAACCCGACGCCGATGGTCAACGAGGTGCTGACCTCTTCCGGTGTCGATGAATTGATTCCGGTCTCTCATGATTTCGAGGCAGCTTGTGAGGATTTGAAAGCTGCGGTATCCGAGTAGCGAGGGGACATTCGAGATTATCAGCGGACATTGTCGTGACTGGTAAGTTTCCCCGGTAGCATGGAGTCTAAGCCGATGCCTATCCGATCTTCTGATTCAGCCAAAACTGACCCGGTGATCTATACGCTGACGTTACAGAACGAACTCGATGAGTTGACCAGGCTGGGGCAGTGGATCAACGGGGTAGCCGAGCAGTTGAGCTTATCGGATAAAGATACATTTCGGCTGGATTTGACCCTGGCCGAGGCTGTGGCCAATATTATCAAATACGCTTATGTAGACACAAAAAGTCACCAAATCACGATTACGGTCTGCCATCAACCTGCCCAAACGAGCGTCGATATCATTGATGACGGCCAACCCTTCGATCCACTCAAACACCCCAAAGTCTCCTTCCCCCGCGATCTGGACGAAGCCAGCAAAGGCGGGCTGGGCATTCATCTGATCCGCACCTATGCTGACGAATGTTTCTATGAAAGAAACGAAAACGCAAATATCTTGAAAATGATCTTTTATAGTACTGATGAGGACAACGATGTCCCTTCAAAAATCTAACGCAGGTCAACGGAAATCGCCCCAATCGTTTTCACCGGCCAACCACACCAAAGTCAACACGATCCCGTTTACCTCCTCCTCCGATTATGACGCTCTGGCCGAGCATAAACTCTTCCGGGATATTCCCCGCCAGTTTCTCGAGTCGCTCCTGGCAGAGTGTCAGATGCAGGAGATTCAAAAAGATGAGGTCTTGATCTCGCCGGGCGAGGAGAACCATCACCTCTATCTGTTGCTGTCCGGGCGGCTTCAAGTCTGTTTGGATACCGCCGACTCCAACCTCAGTTTTTCTATTGAGCCAGGAGAGTGCATCGGCGAGATGTCCGTCATCGAAGAGCGACTGACCTCGGCTTATGTCAGTGCTGAGGAAGCCAGCCGCATGCTCGTTTTGCCGAAAGAAATCTTTTGGGAAAAATTTGTTTGCCTACCGGAAGCAGTCCGCAATTTGTTACAGGTTCTGTCCCGGCGGATGCGTCGCCACAATCAGGTAACGTTGCAAACCCTGGAGCAGCAACTCCGGTATGAACATTTGCAGAAAGAGCTAGAAGCGGCCGGTAAAATTCAGGCTAACATCCTGCCCAAAAAAGAGCCGCTCTTTCCCCGGCATCCTCAGGTTGATGTTTTTGCGATGATGGAGGCGGCCAAAG
>CAZWZZ010000123.1:0-11215 GCA_964638395.1 uncultured Caldilineaceae bacterium | reverse complement strand
ACCCCTCGATACGCCTTTTCAAGGCTACTCGGGATGCGAACTGCGTAACTCCTAAACGCATTGGTAGTCTCCTTATCACTATTTTTGAATAATCGAGTTGTTATTGCCACGCCCCAGAAGCAGCGGTCACTCGTGCATAGTCGCGGAAATCACGGGGCGGATGCCCCAAGGCTCGCTGTACACCATCGGTGAGGTAGGCATTGCGCCCATCGAGGACGGTCGTGAAGAGGTAATCCAGCATCTCAATCACATCCGCAGGAACCCCTTGCTCCTTCAGGGCGGTGGTGAATACATCGGTAGGGATTTGCTGATACCGAATGTCCCGACCACTCGCTTCGGCAATCTCATTGACGACGTCGGTGAAGGTCATCAGTCGCGGCCCGCTCAGTTCATAGATTTGCCCCGCGTGCCGCGCCTCGGTCAACGCGGCGACGGCCACATCGGCAATATCCTCCACATCAATGAACGGCTCGCCCACAGGCCCGGCCGGGAGGGCCACGACGCCGCCCCGTACCAACGCTTGAAACGGCCCCTCGCTAAAGTTTTGATTGAACCAACTGGCCCGGAGAATCGTCCACTCCGTCCCGGCATTTTGCACGATCTGCTCACACCGCTGGGCCTCCTCTTCGCCCCGACCGGAGAGCAAGACCAGGCGTTGCACGCCATGCTTGACGGCCAACTCGCTAAAGGCGCGGATGGCGGGGGGCGCGGCTGGCACGGCCAGGTCCGGCTGGTAGGTGATGTAGACGGCCTTCACGTTCTGCAACGCGGCTTCCCAGGTGCTTTGGTCATCCCAATCAAACGGCGGTGTCGCGGAACGGGACCCGATGCGTGTGGGCACGCCCTGCGCTGTGAGTCGCTCCGCCACCCGGCGGCCCGTTTTGCCCGTGCCGCCCAGGACTAAGGTGATGCTCTTGTGATCTGTCTTTCCATTATTGGTCTGCATTTTATACTCCTTTTTTGAATGATATTGATAACTTTTACGGTTTGACATTTTCCGACGCATCCGACAGGCCCAGTGTAAGGCGTCTGACTGAGAGCAATGGCAGGCCCAGATCACGCACTTTTTTGAGCAAGCCGTGCAGCGCCGCCTGATCGACCACCGGGCCGGTTAAGAGCGTCTCGCCGTTCGCTTCCAGGGTGATGGTCAGACCTTCGAACCAGTTGGCCCACCTCTCATCAAGGTGGCCCCGGATTCGGATTTCGTAACGGTCCGGCTCGGGCTGATCTCCAGTTGATGCGTCTATGTCACTCATTTTGTGCCTCGCTCATCTTTAACTTACGAGGTCATTGTATTCGATTCGGGGTGGTATGTAGGCAACCGAAAGTTCTATTTGGGGGAGTATTCACAGGGTGAGGGGTTCTATGATAGGGGGTATGTAAGCCGTAAAACGTAAAAATTTGGCGATATAGCGGCCATTACGCTTTACGTTTTTCGTTTTACGTATCGCTAATTTGATGGATTGAAATATTGGAACTGTCTAAATGGGGCGTTCTACCTGGCTTGATCTACAGCGATACCTCACAGGAGATCAAGCTCACGGGCGCGGCTGACGGCTTGGGTGCGGCTACTGACCCCTAATTTACCGAAGATGTTGTTGACATGCTTCTTTACCGTGCTGACAGCAATCACCAATTCATCAGCCACGGCTTGATTGGTGTGCCCTCTCGCCAACAAACGCAGCACGTCCAGTTCCCGGTTGCTGAGGGGTTCGATGAGCAGTTGATTGGGGTCGGGTGTGGCTGGTTCATCACCCGGTTGGTGGGGTATCGCCGTCAATAAGTGGGTGATGTAGTCGGCATCAGCGCCACGGGCCAGACTTTCGGCCAGGAGCGTTTGCACCGGTTGCCCGGCGTCCAGGAAGATGCGGACGTACCCCTGCGGCGCGGCCAGCGTCAGGGCACGCTCTAGCGGCGCGAGCGCCGAGGAGGTGTCGTCCTGCGCCTGGTGAGCGAGGGCCTGCACCACCAGAATTTCGATGACGCTGCCCATCCGGCCCCCCGCTTCGGCCGCTTGCAGAAGCCGTTCCAGGAGGTCCATCGCTTCGTGAATGACCTGTTCTACCCCATCGTTCTTATACTGAGCGATAAGTATTCTCGCCAGGGTCATATGCTCGAACTCGCGCAGGTAGCTGAGGTCATCGCCGGCGGACAGGCCCCGCGCCCGCGCCCAACGCAGGGCTTCCTGCAACTTACCCTGTGCAAGCCACAGCCGCGCTTTCAAGGCCGTGATGGGCCGCACGTCGGGAATGGGATCCCGTTTGTAGACGCGCTCCGCTTCGTGAAGCAGATCGAGCGCACCGTCGAGATCGCCCTCGACCTGCTTGATTCGAGCCATCACCGCGCACCAGCGAGACTGACTGCCCGGTAAGACAGCCTGCTCGTCCAGCGTTTTGCCTGTCATTAGGTGTTGGGTTGCGATGTCGAGGTGGTTCCATTCCCGGTGAAGTTCAGCCAAGCCAATATACAGATCGGCTATTCGCTGTAGCGCGGGTTGACCCTGCGCCGTAGTCAGTTGCAAGGCCTGCTCATAGCTGCCTCCTGCCTCGTGGAGACGGCCCTGGGCCAGCCTGATGTCAGCCAGGAAGACGGTGTTGACGATCTGGAAATAGCTGTTGCCGGCCCTCTGAAAACTGGCGATGGCTTCGTCTAAAACGCCGACGGCTGTCTCTAGCTCGCCGGCGCTCCAGTGAGCCAGCCCCAGAAACATAGCCGCCCCGCCCCGCCAATAATGATCCCCCGTCGGCAAGAGGTCGAGGGCACGCCGGGCATGTTTGATGGTGGCGGGCACATCACCGATAGCCTGAGCCAGGTAGGCCCGGGCGCTGGCTATCGTCGCCGGGAGGGCGTGAAACGCTGCTTCGTTGACCACGACCATCATCCTTCGACTCCCCTCAGTATCCGCCTCGGCTGATGGGGCTACCGCTCGCTCATCGAGATCCGTGTCCAGCCATCGTTCGGCGTCCCGCAGGCGAGCCTCGGCGGCCTCCACCTGGCCGCTATCCAGTAACATCCAGGCAGCGCCGGCGCTCAGGACCGGTCTGGCGCGAACTAGCGCGTCCGGTAGCGCCGCCACCCAGCCAAGCCAGGTGGCAGGCTGGATCCCTTTGGGGATTGCGGGCCAAGCCAGTTCGACCAGCGCCGCCGCTCGCTCGAAATCTTCGGCGGCCAGGGCGTGGCGGATGGCCTCGACCGGCAGACCATTTTGCTCATACCACGCGCTGGCTCGCTGGTGCAGGCCAGATACCCGGTCTGGCTGCTCCTTCATCAGGCGGACTCGCAGCACATCGGCAAAGAGAGGGTGATAGCGATACCAGTGGCGCTGGTCATCGAGCGGAACGACGAATAGGTTGGCCCGTTCAAGAAATTCCAAGACTTCTTGGCTTGGGAGATTGGTCGTTGGTAATTGGAGATTATCAGTCGCTTGGTCATCATTTTCTAATCGCCCATCACCAATCTCTACGCTCCCCACCACGACATCACACAGCGAGCCGCACATCCGGTCGAGGATGGCGGTGTGCAGTAAGAAGGTCTGCACCGGTTCGGGCTGCCGGTGTAGCACCTCTTCGACCAGGTAATCCAGTACAAAGCGGTGGCTGCCGGTAAAAGCCTGGATAAAGGTGGCGCTGTCCGCCCGGCCCTGCATCGACAGGGCCGCCATTTGTAGACCGGCAATCCAGCCCTCGGTGCGGCTTTCCAGAGCGGCGATTTCTTCTGCCGAGAGGGTCAGGCCCATCCCCCGGTTGAGAAATTCGGCAGCTTCGGCGGGGGTAAAGCGCAAGTCGGCGGCCCGCAGTTCGGTTAATTGGCCCCGAACGCGCAACCGGGCCAGCGGGAGTGATGGATCCTCACGGCTGGTGATGACCAGGTGCATCTGGGGCGGCAGGTGATCGAGCAGAAAGGTGAGGGCCTGGTCGATTGATGGGGCCTCGATGACGTGGTAATCATCCAGGACGAGGATAAAATTATCCGGGCTGGTGGCGATGTCATTGAGCAAGGCCGTCAAAATCGACTCGGTTGACGGCGGCTGGGGCTGCGTCGCCTGGAGGGCGGCCAATACCTCCTGGCCAATCGTCGGGTTTATCGTCTGGAGTGCAGCGACAAGGTAAGTCAGAAAGCGGGTGGGGGTTTTATCCCTTTCATCCAATGATAGCCAGGCGGCCGGTCGCTCCCCGGCGGCAAGCCAGGCGCTGACCAGCGTGGTTTTCCCAAAGCCGGCCGGGGCCGAAACGAGCGTCAGCTTGCGTCCCGAACGGAGAGCCTCATTCAGCCGCTCGATCAGGCGGGGGCGGGGGACGACTTTGGGCCGAGGGGGAGGGATATAGAGTTTGATTTGCAGGAGCGGCGTTTCCATGCCACCAAGTATACTCCATAGGCGGTTTGTAGAAAAAAGCTCGGCCTTGCCCAGGCTGTGGGTTGTAAATCGACTAACATCACCCTATTGACAAGCTCCGCACTTCTGTGTTATTTTTAACAGTGTTAACAGTCAGCGCCCCCAAAAGTTGACCAGCTTCTGGATCAAATCGACCAGTTGACCCTTCTCAAAACCCGCGCCCTGTATACCTTATGAACAACTCTGAGATTGTCGTCACCAGGCGGTTGTGGGTGAGCGCCGGCTGGTGGCCTCCACTGGACTAAGAATATATCTATTTTACATAAAAAATGACCGCCGACCAGGGATGGTGCATCTGGCCGGTGTGGTGATTGCGGAGCGTCAAGCCAAACAGCCGGGGCGTCTCCAAAAAATCCCCGATGACTGCCTCCAACGCCTCAAACTCACACCGCCGTCGCCAGGTCAGGCTGGGCAGGGTGACGTTGTGCAAAATCAAGAACAAACGGTGACCGGTGTGGTAACGTCCCTGCTTTGATTGATTGTCGTATAGCCAATAGGCTAGATGCTCCGGCTGCTGGTGGGCATAAGCCAGCGACTCCGGGTAGGCTTGGGGAAAACGGCTGATTTTTAGATCGAAGGGGATGTCCCGCAGATAAAAATCAATGGTGCGATGTTTGCGGTCGGCTTCCGGCGTGACTGTGGGATGGGCCTGAAATATCCGCAAAATTTCGTCGTGGCTGTGGTGATTGAACCAGCGGCGCACGGTGTAGGCTTCAAAGGCGGCTACGTCCAGCTTCTGCGCCTGAGCCATCGCTCGCGCCTGCCGCTGCACCCCCTGCAACGTCTTGACCCGGTAGACAAAATTGCTCAATTTATCCCAGCGATCCCCCTGCGCCCGGCCCCACGGCGGCATATCTTTCAGTTTTTGCAGTTCGCGGCGGATGAGACTGACGGTGGTCACGATGCCGACGCTCTGCGTTTTTTGTTGTGGGGCTTGAAAAAAACAATCACATACTCGTGCTTAAAAATGTAGTAACCCCCGGCCAAAGCTCGATAACGCCACAGGTTGGCCGATTTGCCCTTTCCTTTTTCGTTCCCCTCGATATTTTTGACGATAATGGCCTTTGTTTTGAAGCCGACGCGGTTCATGCGTTCCATACATAAGAAACCGAGGGGGATCAGTTCCCCTTTGGCGTACTTATCGCCGATGATCAGGGCGGCGAAGCGACCGGGGGCCAGCAATTCGTAGCCGTGGCGGGCGACGGTCTCGAAGCCGGCCAGGAATGTCTCGGTGTCCGGGGTGTTGGACAGGTCGGCGGGATCGTCGGAGAATTGGATGATGTCGGCGTAGGGGGGATGAAGGATGAGCAGATGGGCGAAGTCAGCCTCCATTTGGCGCAGCGTGTGGGTCACGCGGTCGGGCGTGTCCGGGGCGGCGCTATTGCCTTGCAGAATGTGGATGGCGCGGTCGAGTTGCGCCGGGCTGATTTTATCCCGGACGTACTCAACCAGGTCGGGCTTCAACTCGACGCCGAGGCAGCGGCGGTTCAGTCGGGCCGCTTCGATGGCGCTGGTGCCGGAGCCGAGGAAGAGATCGAGGACGATGTCATTTTCCCGGGTATAGCGCAAGTAAAGCTGCGTGGCGATCTGGGGAATGTAGTTGCCGTGGTAATCCAGCTTATGCCCCTCGCCGCTGGCCCGGTTGGGGAAGTGCCACAAACTGTCGGTCAGCACCTCCTCATACTCCCGCCAGCGGTTGAGGTCGATGTCGCTCCACGGCTTGCGCTTGGGGGAGTCGGTCATGGATAGTCAACGTCTCCAAGCATTTTAGCTGTCTGCACCAGGGTCAGGTTGGCCTGTGTCGGATTCAATGGTTGCTTCATTGACCAGTTGTTGAAAGGCTTCGATAGATTCGACGGTGATAGCTTGCCGGTGGAGAGCCTTGAGCGTATCGGGGTTATTGATGGTTTCAAGGGTCTCAACAAGCGTCTGAGGTATTTCCGCAAACCGTATCTGGAGAATTTCGATTATCCCTTGCTGAATACCCTGCTGAATCCCTTGCTGAATTCCTCCTTCAACAGCCGATTGAAGCTCTTTTTGTACCTCTCGTTCAATGACCATGCGTTCCACACTATTTATATAAGGCATCTTTTTATCCTCCTCATAAGTCAATAACTTTTCATTAAACGCAATATGTAAATCGGACGGCAGCGTCATCAACCAGTCGATGAACCGAAACAACAGCCGCACATCTTTCTTGCTGTAGCCCCGCTCATACAAGCCTCTGGTCAACCGCCACTTGAGATTATACCGCTCTTGCGGCTGATGTCGAGTGGCCTGGGTGTGCAAGTGAGCCATGACCACCACGGCGAAAGGATTGGTGCTTTGCTCCAACTCAGCCCAGCGGGTTTGATAATCCAACAATTTGACGGCCGGGAATTCCAGGGTGACGCGACAACCCCACAATTCATACCCGTACTGGTCGGGTCGCCACGTGGGGCTATCATCGCCCAGAATGGCGAAACTGGCCACCCGGCGCTGGTAACGGTCGAAGATGCGGTAGTTGTAGATATACATCCGTTCCGGGAAATTGGAATCGACCTGGCTTTGCACTTCAATGTGGATGAGAACCCACGCTTCTTCACCGGAAGCGCGTTTCCACACCTTGACTAGCTTATCCACAGTGCGTTGTCCGGTCATCGCTTCGGGCGCGATTTGTTGGAGTTCTTTGTCGAGGAACTCGTATCCTCTGGACCAGTCGATTTCAGCCGCCGCTTGTGGAAAAAATAGAGCCATACACTGCTCGAAATATTGTTCCAGAGCCTCTTTCCACGGGTTGTCATAATTGTCAGGTAATGATGTCAACGGATGGCACTCCTATTGATGGATTTGGGCTACAACCAAAATTTACCACAATTCGCAGTTAAGGCAATTCAGGCAGCCTTGAGCTAAAGCCCGAATTATAATAGCCAATTTATCCTACTATGTACTTACCACCTATGGCAATCTGCGGCAAAAACCGTTAAAATTGAAGAGGTCAAAAGTTATAATTTTACAGCTTGACGACAACCCGACCCACGACTCCGAAAATGCGACCTGTATAGACGATATGAACCAGTCTCCTATTCGCCCAATGTCCGCCTCAGATCTCCACCAAAGTTTGCAGCGCCGTCTGGCCACCCTCCTCGGTGGGGCGTTATTGGTGGTGGCGATGCTCCTGGCCGGTACGCTTTCCTATTTTACATCACTCACTCAATGGCAGGTGTGGTTTGGCCTGGGGAGTAGCGCCCTGGTGGTGGCGACCCCAACTCTGTGGCTCATCAGCCGGATGTTGCGCCAATATACCCACCAATTGACAGCCTCTCAGGAAGTTGTGTTGGAGGGTCAAAGCCCGCTTGACAATGTGGCCCAGCCTTTTGGCTCTCGTCCCGCGCCCGAACAGACCGTTGTCCGGGAGACGACCTCGCCGGAAATAGAGGCCACCCGGCGCGAATTGGCCCGGCTGCGGCAGGTGGAGTCGATGCTGACCCGGCGTAACCGGGAGTTGACCATTATGCAGGCCGCCGGGATGGCCATGACCTCCAGCCTCGACCGGCGGTATGTTTTGGATACGGTCGTCGAGCAGATGACCCAACTGGTCGGGGTAGAATGTTGTAGCCTCTTTGAATGGGATCAGGCTGAGGGCACGATTGAGCGCGTGGCCCGGTATGACGGCGGCGGCTGGCTGTCGGTGGAGAGTCTGCCCCTGTCTCGGCGGCTGATCGATTACCCGGTCATCCGCACCGTCATCGAAGAGCAAATCCCCGAACAGATGACCCTGTCCCAATCCGGCCTCGACCCGGCGGAAGCGGCTTATATGCAAGAGGCGAGCCTCAAGACGCGGCTGATGCTGCCGATGATTTTCCAGCAGCGGGTGGTGGGTCTGGTTGAGTTAGAAGATCGGCAGATCGAGCGGACGTTTACCTCGCAAGAGCTTTCCTTGGTCAAACTGTTAGCCAACCAGGCCGGTAGCGCCATCGAAAATGCCCGGCTGTACCAGCAAGCTCAACAGGAGATCGATGAGCGGCAGCGGGCCGAAGCTGCCCTGGAAGCGGAGCGGGCCTTGTTGGCCGAGCGGGTCAAGGAGCGCACGGCGGCGTTGAGCGAGGCCAACGCCCAACTGGCCCGGGCCGCCCGGCTCAAGGATGAATTTCTGGCCAATATGAGCCACGAGTTACGCACGCCGCTCAACGTCATTATCGGCTCGTCGGAACTGTTGGGCCAGGAGATTTTTGGAGAGCTTTCCGAAAAGCAGCAGCGGTATGTGAACAACATCCACGAAAGCGGCGAACATCTCCTTTCTCTCATCACCGATATTCTCGACCTCTCAAAGATCGAGGCGGGCCGCCTGGAGTTGGAACGGAGATCGATTTCGGTTGAGTCGGTTTGTGAGGCCAGTATGCGTCTGGTCAAACAGTTAGCCCATAAGAAGAAGCTCAGAGTGGCGATGAACATCGATGAAAAAATAGAGGCAATGTCGGCTGATGAGCGCCGCCTCAAACAAATTTTGGTCAACCTGATGAGCAACGCCATTAAATTTACGCCGGTAGAGGGGCAGATTGGCTTGGACGTAGAGGCGGATGCGGCTCAGAATGCTGTCAAGTTTACGGTCTGGGATACGGGCATTGGCATTGCTAAGGAGGATTTAGAAACGCTATTCCAACCCTTTATTCAAGTGGACAGCACCCTGGCCAGAGAGCAAGAGGGGACCGGTTTGGGCCTCTCCCTGGTCGCTCGTTTGACCGAACTGCACGGCGGCAGTGTCTCCGTCGAGAGCGAAATCGGAACCGGCAGCCGGTTTACCATTGCCCTACCCTGGTCGCCCTCGCTCGATAATGACCAAAACGGCGACACGACGACTGGGGCAGATTTTACGCCGGCCCCCTCGTCACCCAACAAACCGGTCACTGCCGACTCGCCGCTGATTTTGATCGCCGAAGATAACAAAAAAAATGTCGAGATGATTCTGGATTTTTTGGAGGCGCAGGGGTATCGCCTGACTCTGGCCGAGAATGGGCAGGAGGCGATTGAGCGGACCAGGGCCGAAAAGCCCGACCTGATCTTGATGGATGTCCAAATGCCGGGCATCGACGGGGTGGAAGCAACGCGCCGTCTGCGGGCCGATGCAGAGCTGGCCGAGGTGCCGATCATCGCCCTGACCGCCCTGGCTATGCCGGATGACCGGGAACGCTGTCTCCGGGCGGGGATGAACGACTATCTCAGCAAGCCCCTCAGCCCCACGACCTTGATTGATACCATTCATTCCTACTTGAAGACGAACCACAAGTGAGGTTTTTATAGATGCTTAAACAACCGACCGTTTTAATTGTGGATGATGAGCCAATGGCTCGTGATTTGTTAGAAGGCTTTCTGTTCAAAGAAGGCTATAAGTTGATATTTGCCAAAAGTGGGGCCGAAGCCTTGACTGTGCTGGACGAAACCCCACCCGATGTCATTCTGCTGGATATTATGATGCCCGATATGAACGGCTTCGACGTGTGCGAATGTGTCAAACGGAGCAAAGAGTGGCGTCACATTCCTATCATTTTGGTCACTGCGTTGGGCGGGAAAGAGGATTTAGCCCGGGGGCTGGAGGCCGGGGCCGATGATTTTCTCCATAAGCCGGTCAACAAATTGGAACTCCAGGCCAGAGTGCGCTCGATGTTACGTATCAAGAGTCAATATGATGACCTTCAGGCGTCGATGCGTCTCCGGGAGGATCTGGCCCGGATGTTGGTTCACGACATCCGCAATCCCCTGGCGATCATTGTTACCTATAGCAGCGTGTTAGCCAATAAAAAGAATGTCTCGGCTGAGACAGTAAAAGACGCTTTCCAGAAGATCAACAAGCAAGCCCTACGCCTGGATACGTATCTGAATGATATGCTCATCGTGGCCAAGATGGAGGCCGGTCAACTGATTCTCAACCATTCCGTGGTCGATATTAACCAATTGGTGCATAAATTGGTGAATAATTACAAGGTTGTGGCCGAAACAAACAAAGTTGACCTGATGGCCGATGTCCCGCCGATGTCCCGCTATCTGTCTCTTGACAAAAATCTGTTCCAGCGGGTCTTAGACAATCTGATCTCCAACGCCCTCAAATTTTCTCCGCCCGAAACGACCGTCACCGTGCAGGTTGATTATGCCTCTGAAGCATCCGGGCGACGGATATGCATTCAGGTCAGGGATCAAGGCCCCGGCATCCCGGAGGAGCATCGCCAACGCATCTTTGATAAGTTTGAAATCATCACCCTCAAGCGTCAATCCGTGCCCCAGGTCGGTTTGGGGCTGGCCTTTTGTAAAATGGTGGTCGAAGCTCACGGCGGACGGATCGGGGTCAAGCCGAATGATCCTGCCGGTACAATTTTTGAGATAGAGATTTAGGGGCAGCCGCGTGTTGACCAAAGCATTGATTATTGATGATGATGTAGAGACCACCGACTTCATGGCCTCCCTCCTCAAACAGCACGACTTTGATGTTTCCACCGCCCACTCCGGGCAAGTGGGCATCGAAACGGCTCGACACCTGGCCCCGGATATCGTTATTGTCGATTTGATGATGCCGGGCGTTGATGGCTGGGAGGTGTGCCGTACTATTCGCACTTTTAGCCAGGTGCCGATTCTGGTCATATCCGCCGTGACCGACTCGGCGCGGGTCATGCGTGCCCTCGATGAGGGGGCCACTGATTACCTGATTAAACCGGTTCCGCCCGGCCTCATCATCGCCCGGCTCAAGAAATTAGTCCAAAAATTTTAGAAATAACGGTTCTCTGAGATTTTTTGTGGTGAGGGCATCCTTATGCCCGCTCCCGCATTGGGATGCGGTCGCTACCCCACAAA
>CAZWZZ010000122.1:0-11231 GCA_964638395.1 uncultured Caldilineaceae bacterium | reverse complement strand
GCTGACCTTTCTTGATACCCCCCCTAAAATTCAACAATCTTCGTGAGGCACACCGATGACCGCCCCATACGTTCGGCCCGAATATCCCCACTCGGCGACCACGGCCAAGATCATCGCGGCGGCGAAAGCGGTTCAGCGGGCGTTGGGGCCGGGGGTTGAGGAGGTGATCTATCAACGCGCCCTGGCGTTGGAACTGGCCGCGCAGGGGCTACATCGATTTACGATTTCTGATTGCCGATTTACGATTGAAAGTAGGAGCAGCGTTCATCATCGTAAATCCAAAATCGTAAATCGTAAATGGTTCGCCAGTCAATAAGATCGACAATTCTTTGTCGATGTCAATCTATACGGTTGGCTTGCTGCTCAATTTTGGGGCCAAGACGTTGGGCATCAGGCGGCTGGTGAATGAGAAGTAGAACCGCTGAAATCGCTGAGGGGCGTGAGGCCGCTGAGGATTTTTCAGCGAAATCAGCGGCGGTCAGCGAGGGCAGCGGTTCGAGGAGGGCGGCTGGTTGCATCGCTGAGACCGCTGAGGAGAATGAGGCCGCTGAGTCCTTTCAGCGGAATCAGCGGCGGTCAGCGGCCTCAGCGACTCCAAAAAGTTGTAGCCTCGTAGACTTGTAGACACCCCCCCTTTTCGGAAGTTCGACAAAGTCGTAGAAATTAGCAAATTTATTTTTGAAACCTGGGAGGTCTGGTCTCTCTGAAATCCCCCCTGCGAATCCTTCCCGTTTGCTATTCGCTTCCACCTGTGATAGAGTAGTAGCTACAACTATTCTCAACAACAAAAGGATGCCGGGGAGAAATCGCTATGGCGCAAGGAAAACACAATCTAATCAACGAATTGCAATCGAGAGGGCTGCGGGTCACACCCCAACGGGCCATCATTTTCGAGGCTATCGAAAAGCTAGAGGGGCATATCACCGCCGAAGACATCTTTCAGGAGGTGGAGAAGGTTAACTCCTACATTAGTCTGGCCACGGTCTACCGCACCCTCGAACTGTTGCAAGAGCTGAACCTGATTACGCAGACCAACTTTGGCCGCAACCAGACCCACTTTGCTCTGAAAAACCACGGAACGCACCACCATTTGGTTTGCCTGGAATGTCATAAGATCGAAGAGTTTGATGACGATTTCTTCGACCCGATCCGGGCGCAATTGGAGGCGGCCCACGGCTTTCAGGTGCAGACAGAGCATATGAGCCTGTTTGGCTTATGCCGGCAATGTCGAGAAACAGAAGCGGCCTAATCCTGGAGACTGCTTAAAAACGAAAGTCCACAGATTGGCACAGATAGGCACAGATAAAATCAAAGTTAGGAGTTACGCAGTTCGCATCCCGAGTAGCCCCGTCAGGGCGTATCGAGGGGTGCAGCCGCTCCAAACGTCACCCTTCGATACGGCTACCGCCTACTCAGGATGCGTTTGTCGCTCAACGGCGTAACTCCAAAAGTGTAGATAAAATCTGCGAGTATCTGTGTGAATCTGTGGATCAATTCATCACGCTTTTAAGACAGCTTCTCAGGAAAGCGAAAGGGCCGCTTGCTCACCCTCCCCTGTCTCCGACTGGGTCGCCAAATCATCAATCCGATTGGCCCGTTGTTGGGTTAGGCGTTGGGCGGTTTCCAGGGCTTGTTGGGCCACGGCCATCGCTTTATTGGCCCGGAAAACGCGGTAAATCGTCATATAAAGCCGAACCGGGTCTCTGAGGCCCCACACATCCTGCGTATCTAACCACTCAACAGCGGCAGCCAGCGTCGTCCGGGCTTCAGCCGGTTTGTTTTCGAGCAGGAGACAATGGGCCAGCCCGCCCCGCGCTTCCATCTCGCCGGGGAGGTTCTTCAAGGCTTGCCGGAGGGAAAAAGCTCGCTGATAGGCGTGTTTGGCCTGGGGCAACGCCGCCATCGCCTCAAAGAGAAAGCCCAATTCCAGCCAGACCGTGGCCTCCTGCGCCCGGAGTTCAAGGCGCTGGAAAATGTCCAACGCCTTCTCCAATTTCCGTTTGGCCGTGTCGTGATCGTCGGTCAAGCGAGCAATCGCCCCGGTTTCCAACTCACCCTCGGCTTCCCCCTGATGATCCTCCACCGTGTAGCGCAACGGGAGGGCCACATCGAGATATTGTTGCGCGGCCTGATAACTGCCCAAATCTTTGTGAATGAGGGCTAACCGGTGCAGACAGGAGGCCTCCCCCCGCCGGTGACTGGCCAGGCGGTTGATCTCCAACGCTTGCCGGCAGAAAGACTCCGCCCGGAGATAATCACCCCGGATGAAGTACAGATCGCTCAGGTGGCTCAAGGTCTCGGCCTGGCCGTCCCAACGCCCCAATGGACGGTACAAAAACAGCGCCTCTTGATAATAGGCTTCGGCCTGTTGGTACTCCCCCAGGCCGACGTGAATGACGCCCAACAGGTCGTTTAGCGCAGCTTCCTGAGGATGGTCGTCGAGATGATGAATGATTTTTTGGGCGAGTTGGGCCTGTTCGAGCGCGAGGTCGAAATTGCCCCGGTTGGCCTCGATGGTGGCAATTTGTAGCAGGCTCTCCGCCTCCAAATCCAGATGATTGGCCTGCCGGGCGGCGATGAGGCCGGCCTGGGCCTCGGTCAAGGCATCAGCCAGTTGGTTGGTCAACCGCTCGTAAATCGCCCGGCGGTTATGAACGGCGGCTTGCTTAACCGGTTCATCGGTCCGTTGAACCATCTTCTGGAGCGTGTCCAGATCGGCAATTTGGGCCTGACGTTCTCCCCACAGATTATACAGCCGCTCCCTGGCCAACAGGCTCTCAAAGCGGGCCGTCTCTAGGGCCTTATCATTCCCCAACTGATCCAGGGCATCCAGAGCCAACGTATACCAGGCAATAGCCGCTTGCGGGGCATAGACCGCTTCGGCGCAGGCCGCAGCCTGGCTGCTGTAGGCCATCGCCTTCTTGAACTCCCCGGCCTCATAAAAATGGTAGGCCAGGGCCTCAGTCGCCCGGTCGGGGCGGGTCTGGATGATATATTGCCGCTCCAGGGCATCGCCGGCTTCGCGGTGCATCAATTGTCGTTTGAGTTGGCTCAGATCGTGATACAAAACCTGCTGAATTTCGGTATGTTTGAAGCGCAGGACGCCTTCGCCGGGAATCTCTTTGAGAAGTTGCCGTTCCAGAGCGATGTCTAAACTCTCCAGGGCATCCCAGCGGGACTGGTCGCTCATTTCGTGCAGGGTGTCGAACTGGAACGTCCGGCCCAGAATGGCCGCTTGATGGAGTAACGTTTGGGTCTGCTTGCTCAGGCGGTTAATTCGGCGCATAATCGCTTCCTGAACATCTTTGGGCAGGCCCACCTCGACCACCGGAGCGAAATGCCATTTGTTATCCCGCCAACTGACCACCCCATCATCAACCAACCCTTTGGCCACCTCTTCGGCATAAAATGGGTTGCCTTTCGTCCGGCGAGCAATGGCGGTTACCAAACCATCGGGAACCGGCTGGAGCCACAAATTCTCCAACAGTTGCTTGATCCCTTTATCGCTCAGATTTTGAAGCGTGAGCCTGTGATAGGGGGTGGTGAGGGACAAAGTTTCAACAACTTCTTGCAGCGCCTCATTTTCGCCCAGCGCGGTTGGCCGGTAAATACCGATAATCATCAGCGGTAGTTCCCCGGCATACCGGCCCAGATAATGGAGCAGGTGGATACTGCTCAGATCGGCCTCTTGGAGATCATCGACAATAATCAGCCAGGGCTTCTCCTGAGCCGCTTCCTTAATCAAGTCCAGCAGGCTCAGCGAGGGGTATTGCAGATTTCTGGCGGCGATGTCATACTCGCCCGATTTTTTGCGCGTTTTGGGGATTTTATCCAGAATGGAGAGCAAGGCAGTGGGTAGATTTTCCCGAAACTCCGGGATGAAACTGCTCAACTCCCGCAGGATGGGGCCGACCTGCTGGTGGGCCTCCTCGGCCGGCACGTTGGAAAAATAGGTGTTGAGGGCATCGAGAAAGGGATGATAGGCGGTTCCGTTGTGACAACAGCCCCCTTTGCCCAGCAGGAGAGTAGCCGGCCCGGTAGTCTGAGCAAATTCTTGAGCCAGGCGGGTTTTACCGACCCCGGCTTCGCCGGTGATGAAGACGAGGTGGCCGCGGCCCTGTTGGGTTTCCGCCCACAGGTCCGCCAACTGTTGCAGCCCGTCCTGTTCTTCGACATAAGCGGGCCACCGTTGGCGCGGCAGCTTGCTCTGGGCAAAGGTCAGCATACTGCCCAGAATACGGCGTACCTGGCGGGCTTTGGCGTAACGTTTGTTAGGGTCTTTATCGAGCAGTTTGAGGATGAGATGCTCCAGCGCGTGGGATAGCGTGGGGTTGAGGTCACGGGGGGGGCGGGGCGGGGTCGAACGATGGTGATGCAACACCTCATCATCCGTGCCCTCGAAGACCGGTTGGCCGGTGAACAGTTCATACAGCATAGCCCCCAGCGCGTACAAATCGGTGCGGGCGTCGATGGGGTGGCCCAAAATTTGCTCCGGGGCCACGTACCGGGCCGAGACCATGGCCAGGGGCACGTCGATATTGAGCAGCGATTTGCCACTCTCCAGCCGGCCCAGCCCAAAATCGCTAATCTTGACCTCGTCTTCGAAGAGCAGCACATTCTTTGGCTTCAAGTCGCCGTGAACCACGCTGTGGGTGTGGGCATATTCCAGGCCGTAGGCTACCCGTTCGGCAATGCTCAGGGCATCGGCCAGGGGTAATGGTCGCCCCTGATAGGCATCGACCAAATCACGCAGGGTTTGGCCCTCGATAAACTCCTCGACCATAAAAGAGAGGCCCCGATCCTCGTCACAATCGTGGATATGGACGATACTGGGGTGAGACAGGTTGATGATTTGGCGAGCCTGGTTGAGAAATTGCTCGATAGCCCCCTCACTAAAGGAAGCAGACAGCACCTTCAGGGCGACCGTGCGGTTGTGCCGGGTATCGGTCGCCTTGAACACAGTGCCCAACCGGCCATCCCCCACCTTGGCCTCGACGTGATAGCGTCGTTTGATGGTCTGGCCCGGCAGATTGAGCGTTTCGTGGGCCTTGAGTTCATTGAGGGCTATGTGAACCGAAGGATAGATGGCGAAGAAGTCCGAATATCCGGCCAGATCGATCAACTGTTGGACATTGATCGACGGCCCGGCCAGGACCATCGTCGTACTTTGTTGCTCCTTCCGCAGTCTGACCAGCGCCTTCAAACCGGCCACTTCTAACAACTCGACCGCCGAAAGATCAATGACGAGCTGGGGCGGCCACTGGTTTTCCGGCAAGCGGTTGAGTTGTTCCATCAACTCGGCGGCGATATTTTCATCGAAAATGCCGGCCGGCTTGAGGATGGCCACCTTGCCCCCCGGAATCTGTTTGAGTTGGGTCGTCGGTAAGGGGTCCAGATCAAACGTTTGTCCCTCGACCGCAATGGTAACGTCGATCTGTTTGGCCCGGGGGTATTGGTTCTTTTGAAATTTAAGGGTGTCGTCGAGAATACCCTCCAACTCCTCATCGGTGTAGCTGGGATCATAATGATACAGCACCAACTGCTCCACCCCGGCCTTTTGGGCCATCTCTACCCCAACAAAGGAAGAGCTATGGCCCCAATCTTCCTTTTCATCCGACTCCCGTTGTGTAAATTGGGAGTCAAAAATAAGCAGATTGGCCCCGTTAAAAAATTCGATGTATTGATCCTGATTGATACCGGTCGGATAGGAGGCATCGCTGGCATAGACGAACACTTTATTACCCTTCTCGAAGCGGAAGGCATACGAGTCGCCAGGATGGTGATTGCGGATACAATGAACAGTTAATTCATCAAATTCCAACTGTCGTTCCGGGTCCAGCTGGACAAACTCGATGTTGGCGTGCATCCGGCTCAACTGTACCGGGAAACTAACGAACTCTTGCTGCCGGCGGAGGGCCATCTCCATATCGTGGACGCCATAGATGTAGATTTTGTTGCCGGGCACATAGGCCGGCCGGAAAAATGGAAATCCCTGAATATGATCCCAGTGAGGATGGCTGAAGAAGAGGTGCAACGTGCCCTCGCCCCGCCCAAAATCCTCTTTCATCAATTCATTGCCCAATGCCCGAATCCCGGAGCCGGCATCGATGATGAACGTTTCTCTGTCCGACTCAATCTGGATGCAGGGGGTATTGCCGCTGGCCGTTTTACCGGCTAACGGCGACAATGTGTCCAGATAGGACTCTATAATGTTCCGACGTTCTTGTGCGGGTGTGTCGACGCCCATCGACACGGCCTGACTCTCTTGCGGTTCGTCCTTCGCCAGGATTGCCCCGATGAGCGTCTCCCGGACTGTCTCATCTTCAATCTCAGCGATCTTAAGCAGGGCTGAAACGATCTTTTCTTTGACCTCATTCGGCCCGATGGGGGTCGGGGTCGAGCCACGCGCCCCCCAAATTTTGACTCTCATAAAATCTCCCCAGTTAAGAGTTTCCCTCCATTATATGAACTTTTTAAAGGAATTTCTATGGCTTTTTGGTAAGGGTTCGATACAGCTAAGGGGTGGCCACAGATATATCTTGCCAGGCCCGGTTGATGGCCCGGTTGACTTCGACGCCGTCGAGGAAATTACGGCGCAGGTCCTTATTGCTGATCTCTTCGGCCCGCCGGTGAAGCAGGGTGTGGGCCTCTTCGAGAATGTGGCGGGCGACATCGCCCTCATCCACGGCGCTCAAAATCTGATAAGCCGACAGGTAGATCGTCCACGGATCCCAAAATTGTTGGGCTTTGCCGTTGAGAATCCAATCCTTGACCTGGGTGATGTATTCCCTGGCCTGGGCCTTGTTTTGGCGGGCCAGAGCGATGCGGGCCAGGCCGGTCAAATCGAAGATGGCCAACGTACTCGCCCCAATTTGGCGATGCCGGGTCAGCGCCTCCTCATACGTGATCCGGGCGATGTCCAATTCACCCAGATGCTCGTGGTTCATGGCCAGGCCGCTGAGGGCATACGCCTCGTTCTCCCGGTCATTGATCGAACGGGAGATTTCCAGAGCTTGCTGGCACTCGGTCAAGCCCTGCTCATACATCGCCCGGTCGGCGGCCAGCCACCCCAGATGGCTCAGAGCCGTGGCCTCGCCATACCGATCCCCGATCAGGCAGCGCTTATCCAGCATGGCCTGATAATGTTCGGCAGATTTGTCATAATCACCAAGCCGTTGGTAAATCCAGCCCAGGATGAGATCGGCCACCGACTCACTGTCCCGGTTGTCGGTCTCCCTGGCCACTGCCTGCGCCGCCTGGATGTAGTGCAGCGCGTTATCATACTGCCCCAGGCGATACCCGGCCCGGCCCAGATGGAGCAAACTGGTGATGCGGTTGATCGGATTGCCGATGATCTTCAACGCATCTAACGCTTGGCTGGCCCAGGATTGGACCTCCCGATAGTCGAAGCGGCGCCAGGCTGACAGGGCCAACAAGTTGAGACTCTCCGCTTTCAGATGGGCATCGTTGGCCCGGCGGGCCGCTTGTAACCCGACGGTGGCCGCTTCATTGGCCGCTTGATACTCGCTGATTTTGTCGAAGTAGGCCGCCCGGCGATTGTGGGTCGTCGCCTGGCGTCGATCATCCGCCACCAGTTCGGCCAACGTCTGCATCAAAGTCAAATCAGTGGCTTGCTGATCCCGCTCGCCCAGGCGATCCAGGGCTTGCTCCCGTTCGGTCAAAATATCCCAACGTCCGCCATAATCATCCCGGTCTAACAGAGCCAGAATACGGCTGTACAGATCTCTGGCTTCCTGATTGGCGTAAGTGGCAAAAGCGTGCGCCGCGGCTTGCTCCAGATATTTCAGGGCACGTTCCGTATCACCGCTCTGCTCGAAATGGTAGGCCAGCAGCAAAGCCCGTTCATCCAGATAATCGGCGTCGGTTACTTCCAACGTTTCCCCAATCTTTTGATGCAGCGCCCGGCGGTCGGAACGGAGCAAACTCTGGTAGATTGACTCCTGGGTGAAGACGTGCTTGAATTTACATTCCGCGCCCTCATGCCTGGCGACAACCAAATCCTGCACGGCCAGACTTTCCAACTGTTCCAGCAAATCATCTTGATTGCCGAAAACAGAGGCCAGCGTCTCGGGTGAAAAATTTCGGCCCATGACCGAGGCTATTTGCAGCACCCGTTTCGCTGCCGGATTGAGCTGGTCGATGCGGGACATAATCACCCCTTGCAGCGTGTCGGGGATCATAATGTTGTCGATGAGGGCGGTGACTTCGCAGTTCTGCTCGATGTCAATGAATTGGATGACGTTACGGTTGAGGAGCGAGCGGATGACTTCTTCAATATAGAAGGGATTGCCTTCAGCTTTGTGCAGAATAGCCTGCTCCATCTCGACCGGCAGTTGACAGGCCTTGAGCAGATTTTTCAACAATTTCACACTATCTTCGTCACTCAGGGGCGGTAAATCAAGCGCCAGATGTTGTTCCGAGGCCAGCTCCGGCAGCGTGGTGTGGAGTGTCCAGATCCGTTTCTGTCGCCGGGGCCGGTACATGAGAATGAGCAACAATCGCTGCCGGTTGGTGAGGGGCAGTAAAGTTTCCAAAACGTCGAGACTGGAGGGATCGGCCCAATGTAAATCATCTAACACCAGCACCAGTGGCGCTTGCTCTGTTTTGGCGGTGATGTACCGTTGTACGGCCTGCCACACCCGCTGTCGAAGCGCCTCGCCCTCTAAATATTTGATGCGCTGGCTGGCTGCCTCATTCAACGGCACGTCGAGCAGATAGCCCAGATAGGGGTAGACCTCGACACTGTCGTTAGGAAAGAGGGCCTCGATCTCACCCCGCAAGGTTTCCTCTAAATCAGCCGGGCTATCTGACTTAACCCCCAACAGTTCCCGGAACAGATGGCGGATGACCAGATAGCTGGCATCCTGAGCGTGAGAGAGCGCCCGCCCTTTGGCCCAGACGGTCAAATTTTCAGCCTGACTCTGGGTATACAACTCGGAGATCAGCCGGGATTTGCCCAGCCCGGCCTCGCCCACGACCGAAACCACCCCGCCCTGCCCGGCTTTGAGCCGGGCGTAAATGTCCCGGAGTTGGTGCAGTTCCGTATCTCGGCCCACCATCGGCGAGAATAGCCCCTCAATCCCCCGAATTTGGCCTCCGGCGTTGACTCTGCTGCCGATGAGCCGGTAGAGCCGGACGGGGTCGGCCTTGCCTTTGACCTTGACCGGCTTGAGCGGCTCGAACTCGAACAAGGGGGCCGTCAAGCGATAGGTATCCTCGCCCACCAGGATTTCCCCCGCCTCGCTCAACCCTTCCAGCCGGGAGGCCAGGTTGACCGTGTCCCCCATCACGCTGTAATCTTGGCGCTTGGCCGTACCGATACCCCCGGCGATGACCAGCCCGGTATTGATGCCAAAATGGAGCCGCAGCGGTTTCGGTATTTTGTCGGCGTGTTCCCGGTTGAATGATTCCAGAGCCGCGACCATATCCAGCGCGGTCCGCAGCGCCCGCTCCGGGTCATTTTCGTGGGCCACCGGCGCGCCGAAGAGGGCCATAATTTCGTCGCCGATAAATTTGTCGATATGTCCCTCATACCGGTCAACGACCACGCCCAGCCGCTCGAAACAGGCGTTAATCATACTGCGCACTTCCTCCGGGTCGAGCTTTTCACTCATCGCCGTAAACCCGGAGATGTCGGCAAACATCACCGTCACCTGTTTGCGTTCACCGTGCAACGCCGCCGGCGCGACCTGTTGCTCCAAAGTGGCCAATTGGCGATGTAACACGTCGATACAGGTGTCGATAATGGTCTCATTCAGGGCAGGGGGCGTTGTTTTTAACGCAGCAATAGCTGCTTCTATATCTTGGCGATTGGTCATTCCTCGCTGCCTTACTTGATACTCATTTTACTGTTACAATTTTGTTGGTCAGGGTGAATTTTCCCCATTATTGTAGCACGAAAGACAAAACGGGAACAAGGGGATTTTTGGGGGATAAAAAATGAGACCGAACCACCGATATTTTAAGAATGTTTGTTCTGTTTTTTGACGGAACGGAAGGAGTACGGTAAGATTGTTTTAGGCAGTACCAGAAAAATAATCATCCCAAATATCCGAGCTTGGGGTCAGTTGTCAGTGGTCAGTTGTCCTTTGTCCTTTGCAACTGACAACTGACCATTGACCACTGACTCGTCATCCAACTTTGGGATCATTTAAATCTTGGAACTGCCTTAGTCAAAAACGTTATTGAAGGATCAACCGTATGGGCTTTCGTTTGCAACGCAGTATCAGATTGGGGAAATTTGTTCGCCTCAATATCAGCAAGAGCGGGGTGGGTTTTAGCGCGGGCATTACCGGCTTGCGTATCAGCAAAGGGCCGAGCGGCACCTGGTTTACCATTGGGCTGCCGGGTACGGGCCTGAGCTATCGCAAAAAGCTGGACAGCAAGAGCAACCGCCGCGCCGCCCGCTCTGAGAGCCAAACCGCGACCGAGACGGCGGCCTTGCCCGAACCGGGTTTTTTCGCGCCGGGTCACGAGAAGGATTTGGCTAAGGGCTTAGCGGCGTACCGGGCCGGCCACCTCGATGAGGCTCTGGAACATCTTCTGGAAGCCGCTCCCGACGAACCGGGTGCGGCCATTCTGGCCGCGTCGCTGCTGGTTAAAGATGATACCCGCCATTTCGAGGGGACGGAACTGCTCGAAAATGTCGTGGAGAGCGACGACGAATTTCCGACGCCGCTGATGGAGAAATATCTGGCCGGACTGGAGATCGACATCGACATTACGCCCCACATCACGGCCAGCGTGGCCGTCGATGGCCTGGCCGCCATTCTGCTGCTGGTCGAGCTGTATCAGAAACAGCGGCGCGTGCGGGAAGCCATCGCCCTCCTGGAGGAGGTGGAAGCCCTGGCCCAGGAACCGGCCATCAAACTTTCCCTGTGCGAGCTGTACGCCAGCCGGAACCTGTGGGACAACATCATCGACGTCGGCAAAAAGATCGAGTCGGAGGATGATGTCACCCTGGGCATTATGATCTTCTATGGCCGCGCCCTGCAAGAAAAGGAGCTACACGAGGCGGCCATCACCATTTTCACGAAGGCTCTGCGCCGCCGCAAAGACCGCACCCCGGCGCTGTTGCACAAAGCCCGCTATTGGCGGGCCATTTCTTACCAGACGCAGGGCAAAAATAGCCGAGCCAACAAAGAGTTCCAGAAGCTGTACGCCGAAGCGCCCGATTTTCGGGATGTGGCCGAACGGCTGGCCGAGTTTTC
>CAZWZZ010000121.1:0-11294 GCA_964638395.1 uncultured Caldilineaceae bacterium | reverse complement strand
CCCATTAGCTTACCATAATATCAGCGGTTTACAGTCAGTCTACCGCCCTTTCGATTCTATGTCAAGCTAATGCGGGGGCGCGACGAGCAATTCTCAATATGGGGCACAAGACCCTAAAGGTTTCCATAGATCAGGCACAAAATGATCTGTTTACGGTGACGAAGCTGCTTTCAAACAACCTTTATGGACAAAACCTTTAGGGTCTGGCTCTACGAAGGATCAATCTCAAGGATCAATCTCAATGAAGCCCCGGCCCAGGCCCGATTGATCGAATTGGGTTTTGAGCATATCCCGCTCCGCCGTCTGGCGGGCGATTCGATGCTCGAAGTCGGCGGCGATTTCTCTCAGCAAATCGCGGCCCTGTCGCCGGGCCGCTTTGACGGCCAGGCTGAGATCAACGCTGGGCCGCCGGGCCAGATTTTTCAAGGCTCGCTTGATCTCGCGGAGGCGGCGCTGGTTGCGTTCTAACGCTCGGCGCAGGATGTCGATCAGTTGGGCTTCGGTTTGACCGGGATGGCGGTTCACGTCGATGGTCGAATCGACATGCTCGGCCAGGGCCACCAACTCGACCAGGCTTTTGGCTTCGTAAGCATCATTGATGGCGGCCATTGTGCGGGTGCGGTGGCGGCGTTCGGCCTCATCGGTGGTCAAATCGGGATGAAAGCGGCGGGCCAACTGCCGGTAGAGGCGCTTGAGGGTCATTTCTTCATCGACGACCGGTTCCGGCTCCGGGGTTGGATCAACCGGCTCCTGGGGTGCAGCAGTGCGCCAGGTGCGGCGGTACTGCTCCTCAACCGAGAGGTGGGCATTGCCAAACACATCCCGGTTGCGGGCCATCTCGATACGATCTTTGTAGCGCCGGATTTGCTTCTCCAACGCTTCCAGACGGTCGGCCAGCGGGCCGATTTTGGCCTCGAACTCAGTCTCAAAGGTCCGGATATCGGCCAGCCGGGCGGTTAGTTCCGCTTCGGCGGTTTTTAGTTGGGTCTGGCTACGGTTCAGGTCGGCCCGCAGCCGGTGCAGAGTATCGGTCATCACGTCGTCACCTTAGTCTGAATGAGTGTAGCACCGGCCCGATGCGTCGTCAACCTGAAAGCCTGGCTCTTAAGGTTAAAATATCGAGTTTGCTGCCAGATTGATACCTTTGCTTGATTTAAGTAAACGTCGTAAACTATCGGCTCCCATTTTGTGGGCCCTGACCGGAGGTAAACAATCAGTAGACCGCAGCACCCTTCGATACAACCTCGTACCTCGGTTTACTCAGGATGCGATTGCGGTCTACTAATAATGGAAAAGCCGCAAACATATGGTCTATCGAAGAGCGGGCCGAGCAGTGAGCCTTGGCCAATTTACTTTAGGGAGCAACCACCATGACCCATCAAGAAGCCCAGAAGTTACTCAAAAAAATCATCGAGGCCAAAGATAAGGATGAACTACAGCGGGTGATTAGCCACAACGTCAGCCAATGTGACGGGGTGTTCTTTGCCGAGTTGGAAGCCACGGTGGAGAAATATAAGGCTAAAAACGACCTGAGCAGCGCCCGCAAGTTGAAAGAGGTGGGGGATTTTATGGCTCGGCTGCGCTTTATGATTTAGGTAGCTGCGCCCGCAGCCGCTCGGCCCAGGCTTGCAGCCGTTGGCGCTGGCTGCCGCGCAGGTGATCCTCGGCCTGGGCCAGGGCTTGCTCGGCTGCCGGGACATCGCCCCGCTCAAGGTGCAGTTCGGCCAGCCACAGGTGGAGTTGAATGTGCAGATGGGGCGTGGAGACGCCGGCGATGGCCTGTTGCGCGGTCGTCAGCAGCGTCAGGGCGCGGTCCAAATCGCCCCGCGCCCGGGCCACCAGCCCCAGGTTGGCCAGGAGGTTGGCCACATGAACCCGGTTGCTAAATTTCTCCGCCTCGACCGTGGCCTGTTTGAAGCAAGCCTCCGCTTTATCTAAATCTCCCATAGCCAGGGCAATTTCGCCCTGGGTGCTGTACAGATATTGGCGGGGCATTATCAGGGCGTGGGTCTCGACGAACGTGACGCCCTGCTCGACATACGCCGTTGCCCCGGCCACATCCCCCAACAGCAGCGAAACGTGGGCCAGATTGTTGTAGCACAGCCCCTCCTGGTAGATATTGTTCAGATTACGGGCCACGGCCAGCGATTCATCAAAGGCCGCTTTGGCTCGCCCCAAATCCCCCCGCTGAATCAACAGATTACCCAACTCAAACCAGCTATTCATCCCGATTTCGGACAGGTCGTGCTGCGTGGCCAACTCGATGGCGGTCATAAAATTGGCCTCGGCGGTGGTTAGCGAATGGTTGGTCCGAAAGCCCCCAGCCCCTAGCAGTTGGTACGTCCGCGCCTGAATCGCCGGGTCGCTAATATCTCCCAACGACAACAGCGCCCGTTCCGCCCAGGCCATAATCTTTTCCCCTTCACCGGTCGGCACATAACTAAAGGCCAGCGTCAAGGCCGCATCGACCACGCCCGCACTGTCCCCCTCAGCCTCGAAGTCGGCCAGCGCTTCCCGGAGCATTTGGCGAGCCTCGGCCTGTCGGCCCTGCATAAACAACAGCGAACGGCCCAGGCCGAGGCGCCGGGCCGGGGTAGGGGCCAACCGATACGCCTGCTCATAGAAAGCGACCGCTTCGGTCAGGGCCGTCAGGCTCAACGCCCGCTCACCGGCCATTGCGGCGTAATGGGCGGCCTGCTCCGGCTGGTGGGCCTCGCTGTAGTGAGTGACCAACTGCCCGGCCACGGCGGGCAGATTGGCGGTCTGGGTGGCTGCCAACACCTCGGCGGCCCGCCGGTGGAGGAAGCGTCGCCGGGCGGCGCTCAGTCGCTCCCGGACGACGTGGGCCACCAGCGGATGGGCAAACTCATACCGGGCCTCCCGCTCGTTCAACACCCCGGCTTCTAGCAAAACATCGACCCCGTCCAGCGTCTCCTCCTCGCTGCGGCGGGCGGTGCGGCGCAGGAGGTCGAAATCGAAATCGGTTTCCAACACGGCGGCGGCCTGTAAGACCTGCCGGGCCGTATCCGGCAGCCGCTCCAGCCGCGCCCGCAGTAACTCGGCCAACTCCAACGGAATATGGTGGGGCGTGGTCTGGCTCAATTCGGTCAAAAAGTAGGGGTTGCCCGCACTTTTTTGGTACACCTGCTCGACTGAGTCAATCTTGGCGTTCAGGGCGGCGATTAATGCGGTGGCTTCCTCCAGCGTCAGCCGGGCCAGCGGCAAGCGTTGGACCAACCCCTCGCGCCACCAGCGGGCCATCATCTGGGTCAGATGCGCGGAGGCCTCGGTTGGGCGATAGGCGGCCACCAGCAGCAGCGGTTCCTCCCGCAGCCGCTCCACCAGATAGACCAGCCAATCGAGTGTAGCCTGGTCGGCCCAATGGAGGTCATCAATAAAAAAAAGTAGCGGCCTGGCCTTGAAACTGAGAACTATCTGGGTGAAGGCTTCAAAGAGACGGCCCCGCTCCTCTGCCGGGGGGAGGGAGGCGGGCGTGGGCAGGTGGGGCAGTTGTTCCCGCAGGCTGGGCAGTAGCCGCGATAGCTCTGACAGCCAGACCGGGGAGAGGGTTGCCCGCAGTTGCTCCATACAAGCGCCCCGGCTGAACATACTGACCAACGGCGCGAAGGGTAGCCCCTGCGTTGTATCCAGACAGCGGCTTTCCAGAGCGATCTGTTCCCGGCCCAGTCTGGCCGACCAGCGCTGCCACAGGCTGGTTTTGCCGATGCCCATTTCGCCGGTAAGCAGGACGATCTGGAGACGGCCCTGCCCGGCCACTGCCAGCGCCTCATCCAGGACGGCCTGTTCAGCCGCCCGGCCTACAAAGGGTGAGGGGGAGTGGGAGGGGCGTGCCGTGGTTGGCTGGCGGGCTGGCGGGGCGGCTCCCCGGTTGATTGTCTGGGGGGCGCTGGCCAGCAGATGGCCGTCGAGAATATCTTGCCGCAGCGTTTTCGTCTCCGGCAGCGGCTCGACGCCCAACTCCTGGTGCAGCAGGCTCTGGAGCAGATCGTATTGCCGCAGGGCGTCGGTCCGTTCGCCCAGGCGGGCGTGCCCTTCCATCAGGGCACGGACCATCGGCTCTTGCAGATTATCGTAGGCCAACGCCTGGCGAGCCACGCCGACCATCTCTGCCCACTCCCCGGCGGCTCGATGGCGGGCCACCAGACGTTCCAAGAGCCGCAGATATTGTTGCCCCAGCCGCTCCCGCTCCGTGGTCAGCCAAATCTCGAAATCGGGCGCATCCAGCAGGTTGAGACCATCCAGCAGCGGCCCGCGCCACAAAGCGGCCGCGTTTCTCATGGCTTCAAGGGACAGACCCGCATCCGGTTCCGTCGCCGCCTCCAATAGAGCCACATCAATGGTCAGCCCCTCGCCCAAAACCAACCGGTTCCCCTCATTGAGCAGAACATCCTCCGCAAAGGCTTTGCGGATCGTCCACAGCCGGTTGCGTAGATTTTGGCGGGCGGCATCGGGGTGACTCTCAGGCCACAACAGATCAACCAGATGCTCCCGCGTCTGGGGCGTGCCCGTCACCGCCAGGTAGCCGAGCAGGGCCACCGCTTTGGCCGATGTTAGCTCGATAGGTTGCCCGGCCCGGCTAAAATGGGCCGGGCCGAGGAATGAGAGTTGGATGGTAGACATAGCTTTCAATTATAGCCACTTTTTACCATCCAACCAAAAGGGATCGTGGTTGGTACGCTACTGGTGACGCCTCAGGGGATGCGGTGTTGTTATAGTACGATTGTAAACAATTCCAAATATCGTAAGGAGAAATATCGTATGTCAAACGTAAAATTGGCAATCATTTATTATAGTTCTACCGGGACCAATTACCAGATGGTTAAAGCGGCTGAAGAAGCAGCTACGGCAGCCGGGGCCGAAGTCCGGCTCCGAAAAGTCAAAGAATTGGCCCCCGATGCGGCCATCGACTCCAATCCGGCCTGGCGTGCCCACCTGGAGGCTACTGAGGACGTACCGGAGGCGGCGCTGGATGATTTGGAATGGGCTGATGCTTATCTGTTTAGTGTGCCCACCCGCTTTGGTAACGTACCGGCCCAGTTCAAACAGTTCATCGACACGACCGGCGGCCTTTGGTTCCAGGGTAAACTGGCCAACAAAGCCGTCAGCGCCTTCACCAGCGCCCAAAATCCGCACGGCGGCCAGGAAAGCACCCTGCTGGCCATGTACAATACCTTCCATCATTGGGGGTCGATTATCGTGTCGCCGGGCTATACCGATCAGGTCCTCTTTGGGGCCGGCGGCAATCCTTACGGAACCAGCACTGAGGACGCAGGCGGCGAAGCTATTCCTGAAAGTACCGTCAAAGCCGTTCAACACCAAACCCGGCGCTTGCTGACGGTGGCCGGCTGGTTGGTGCAGGGCCAGCAGAGTTAACGTCGACCAGCTTCCTCCCAACGTCCCCTACTCCGGCTGCACCGTCAACGCATACCGTTCCGTCCCCTCCCAATCGACGACGCGGAAGGTCAAATCGCCGTTGTCGGCGATGGCGATGTGGCCGAAGTTGAAAAGCGTCCCCTGAAATTCACCCTCGGCGTAGAGGACGGTTGGGTTGAACGTCGGGTCGAGATTTTCGGCCGGGGGCAGGGTCAGGGCGCTTATCGGGCTGGAGCCGAACTCGTGGAAGTTCACCTCGCCGTCCCGGTCGGGATCATAGCTGAGGGCGAAGGGCCAATGGGTGTCGGCGGTCAGAAACACCACATTGTCGATGCCGGCCTGCTCGATGAAGAAAAGTAGCGACATCAACTCGGTTTCATAGCCCGATTTCTCGGTCAGGTTGGCCCAACCATCCCGGCCATCCACCTCCGGCTGGGGAAAGCCGGTCGGGTAGGAAAGGGGCACGCTGGTGACGATGAATTTCCAGGTAGCCTCCGTCTCGCTCAGGGCGGTTTGGAGCCAGGCAAACTGCTCCGCGCCGAGCATCGTTTTGGGGGCCAGCGTGCGGGGATTGGGGTCCCAGTTGACGTTGGGATCCCGGTAGGAGCGGGTATCGAGAACAAAGAAATCGGCGTGAGCGCCGTAAGAAATGCGCTGGTAAATCTGGTTGGGATCCTCTTCAGCGCCGGTCAGGGGCCAATACTCAAAGAAGGCTTGCAGCCCGGCGGCAAACAGGTCGGGGTTGATGGCGTTGAGGGCTGGACCGCTAAAATTGTCGATGACTTCGTGATCGTCCCAGGTGACGTAGACCGGCGTCTCAGCTAAAAATTCGGCGTAATGCGGATCTTCCAGATGGTAGCGGTAGCGGGTTCGCATGCCCTCCAGATCGGTGTACGGCCCTTCCGCCCCGGCCACATTGTCGGGCGCAGGGCAGGCGGAGTCCACATAGACGCCGTCGCCGACGAAAAGAAAGAAGTCCGGTTCCTCGGCCAGCATCGTCTCGAAGATGACCCAGCCGGTTTCAGGGTCGCGGCAGAAGCCCTGCCCACCCAGGCAAGCGCCGAAGAGGAAATCGAAGGCGGCCTCGTCATCAGTGGCGGGCGCAGTGCTAAATTGCGCGGTGACGGCCTCGCTGCTGTTCCCGTCCGTTTCGAGGGACACCCGGTAAAAATAGGGGGTGCCGGAGTCCAAACCGTCGATCTGAACCTGGCCGGTCAAATCAGCGGCGGCCTCGATGTCTACCGTGGCGGTGTCAACGATGGTGTCGAAGGCATCATCCTCGGCCACCTCAAAGGTGAGCGTCCCGGTGACGCTGCCCCGCGCCCACAAGACGACCGACGTGGCGGTCACTTCGCCGCTAATAGGGCCGTGGGTGATGGTCGGGGCATCGCCACCATCTTGGGCGGGCGGTCGTATCAACGCCGCGGCCGGTCGAGCCAGCGAGGAAGCGGCCCACATCGAGAGGGCCGCGATGACAGTGAGGCTAATGAGCAATAAAAGCCGTGAACGGTTCATTTCTGTAATCTCCTTGTTGTTCTCTTTGTTTCTGGGAAATGGTTGAGCAGGGCTATGATAATCCATTTGTCCCGAAACCAACAAAAAAAGAGCGACCGGGCGGCCGGGTACAACCGCACTAAACCGTGGAGACCGCCCCGCGATAAATCGCCGGGCTATCATAGGTGTAAGACTGTTAAAACAGCCTAAAAAACAACGTCTTAGCCTGCTTTAGCGGGCTTCCACCTCGGATAGCAGGCTGATTTATCGGCCTGCGGGGGCGGTTGCTCCTCAATCACGGTTTAATGCAAAGCTACCGGCAGCCGCTCTCTCGAACAAATTAGCAATTTGTTCTACATTCATGGTCAGGCCGAGAAATTATTCGGAGCCAAAATCGGGGCGGGGCAGTTGACGACGAAGCCGTTGGGGTGGCTGTTGGGCACGCCGTTGAACTGTTCCAATTCACCCGACTCGACCAGTTCGCGGATTTCGGCCGAGGTTTTGAGAAGGCGGGCGTTTTCCTCGTTCCGACGGAGACCGTCGGAACAGAGCCGGGACGCGCCGGCGTCCCAAAATCCGCCCACCTGGTGTCAAGCCTCTTTTTTTAGAAAGTTCAACAGGATCTCATTAAACAGGAGCGGTTTCTCGATGGGGGTCAGGTGGCGGGAATTGGGAATAACGGCCAGCTCGGCCTGGGGCATCTTGGCGGTATAGGCCTCTTTGAAAGCGATGGGGGTGTAGTCGTTGGCGGCGGCGACGACCAGCGTCGGGCAGGTGATCGACGGCAGGCGCTCCACGACGCTCCAGCCGCGAAAAGCGACCATTGCCGCCAGATAGGCTCGTTTATCATTGGCGGCCCAGCGCTCGATGAAGGTGTGATGCAGATGGGCCTGCTCCGGTTCGGGCAAGAGCCGGTCGGCCAACACTTCGCCCATTTTACGCATGCCGCGTAGCCGCACAAGCGCCTGGCGAGAGATAAACGCAATGAGGAGCCGCAGCCGTTCTTTCAAGGTTCGCACCGGTATCTCCGGCCCGCTGTTGACGATGACCAGACTTTTGACCAGGTCCGGCGCATCGAGGGCCAGTTGAAAGGCGATGGCCCCGCCCAGAGAGAGGCCGACGACGTGGGTCGGGCCGAGATTGAGCCTCCGTATGAGCGCCTCGGTATCGGCGGCAAAGAGGGGGATGCTGTAGGGACCGGGCGGCTTACCGGTTTGGCCGTGCCCCCGTAGATCGTAGGTGACGACCTGATACGCGGCGGCGAAGAAAGAGACTTGATATTCCCAATCCCGGGTGCTGGAGCCCAAACCGTGGATAAAAAGGAGGGGTTGGCCCTGACCGATAGTTTCAACGTATAGCTCAAGGTCGGCAATGGTCAGTTTCGGCATAATCCTCTCATCCAATTGGTGTTGGCCGAAAGTTTACAATAGGCTGACGAAATCGGCAAAATCAGTAGATCGCAGCGCCCCCTTCGACACTTCCTATACTTTACATAACCTAAATATCTTCCACACCGCTAATAATTTCCCTTCCCCCGCCAAAACCGTTACAATAGCAGACACCCCACTTGTAAATCTTAACGCTACGGAGCGACCCGGATGGAGCGACTGCGACGACTCATCATCGACAACGAAGAGTGGCTGATGCACCGCATCTTGGCCTATGCTAAAAAACAAAATTACGTGAAATACACCTCGACCCTGGCCGAGGCCTGGCGGATTTCTATTGCCAATCTGTCAAAAATGATTCTGCTGGCCCTTGAGGATGACCCCGACACCCTGGAACTTGGCCCGGATGAGGATTACACCCAGGACCCCATCGCCTCTTTTGGCATCGAGGAGGCCCGGAAGCATCGGGCCAGGGGGCTGACGCTGGGTATGTTCCTCAGCCTGCTCAAATATTACCGCCTCTGTTACTTCGAGCTGCTAGAGCGGGCCGATTTGGAACCGGCGACGGAGGCTCGCTACCGGCACGTGGTGCGTCGCTGCTTCGACCGGGTCGAGTTGGGTCTCTGTACCGAGTGGGCCACGGCCACCGACACCGAGCGTTGGCAGGAGCTACAGGCCAGCAATCGCTTTATGGTCAACGAGAAAAACAAATATCTGACCATTTTCGAGAGCCTGCACGCCCCGGTCATTCTGCTCGACAGCGAGCAGCGGGTGACCAATATCAACCACGCCGCCGCCCGGCTGTTGACCGGGTCGGCCGTCCCCGGCGACACTTATTACGACCAGCAGCCCACGGCCCAATCGCTGCCCTGGCTGACCCAGGAGTTGGTTGCCCTGACCGATAGCGGGGCGCTGTCGATGAGCTTTGAGAAAACCTTCAACACGCCCAAAGGCACGCGCCATTTTGAGATCAAGCTGGAGCGGATGTTGGACGTCAGCGAGAAGTATAGCGGCACGGTGGCGCTGCTCAACGACCTGACCGAGAGCAAGCGGGCGGCTATTATGGAGGAGCGGGAGCGGCTGGCCCGTGAGCTGCACGACTCGGTCACCCAATCCCTTTACAGCCTGACCCTCTTTGCCGAATGGGGGCACGGCCTGCTGGAAGCGGGCGAAACGGCCCCGGCTCTGGAGCGGCTGGCCCGCATCGGTGAGATTTCGCAGCAAGCCCTGCGGGAGATGCGGCTGTTGCTGTATGAACTGCGCCCCTCGGCCCTGGAGCAGGATGGCCTGGTCGGGGCTATCGAGGGCCGGCTGGCCGCCGTCGAGCAGCGGGTCGGCGTCGAGGTTCACTTTCAATCGAAGCTGACCGTTGACCTGCCGGCCCACATCGAGGAGTGTCTGTACCGCATCGCCCAGGAAGCCTTGAACAACGCCCTCAAACATGCCGAAGCGACCTCGGTCATCATCCGCCTGAAAACCGACGCCGAGTCTGTCCGCCTGAGCATTGTTGATGACGGCCTGGGCTTCGATCCGCAGCGGCTCGATGGCGCGGGCCGGCTGGGGCTGGCCGGGATGCGGTCTCGCGTCGAGCGGCTGGGCGGCGATCTGACCATCGAGTCCACCCCCGGTGAAGGGACGACCATTCGAGTGACGCTGCCCATCGAGGCCGAGGCGTACACCCTCCATTGGGATTTCACCGAGCGCCTGGTGGAGGTGCCTGAATGAGCGAAATAGTCAACATCCGCGTGCTGATTGCCGATGACCATCCCGTGGTGCGAGAAGGGTTGCGCGGCCTGCTTTCCTTCAAGCCGGGCTTTGAAGTCGTGGGCGAGGCTGAAGATGGCCAGGAAGCGGTCTGGCAGGCCGCCCGTCATCGCCCGGACGTTATTTTGATGGACCTGGAGATGCCGCGCAAAAACGGCCTGGAGGCCATCAAGGAAATCAAGGCGGAGCAGCCTGAGGCCAAAATTCTGATTTTGACCAGCTTCGCCGAAGACAACAAAATTTTCGCTGCGATTGAGGCCGGGGCGCTGGGCTGTCTGCTCAAAGATTCCGCTCCTCAGGAGTTGATGCGGGCCATCCGGGATGTCTACCGGGGCGAGTTGACTCTCCATCCGGCCATCGCCCGCAAAATGCTCCACGCCCAGACCAAACCGGCGGCCAGCCCCCTGACCGACCGGGAACTGGAGGTCCTCAAGCTAATGGCCCAGGGTCTCGACAACCACGACATCGCCGCCGAGTTGGTCATCAGCCTGCCCACCGTCCGCAGCCACGTGACCCACATCCTCGACAAGCTGAACCTCAGCAACCGCACCCAGGCCGTCCTTTATGCTCTGCGCGAAGGGATTGCTTCGTTGTAGTAGGGCCGGATGATGACCGTCCAGGTACATTTACGTCTCGATAACCTGGACGGCATATTGCTTGATTCTGGGGTCTCTGGTGACCAGGGTCAGCTTCTCTATTTGGGCCTGAGCTATCAACAATCTGTCAAAGGGGTCTTTGTGATGCTGAGGTAAACTTTCAACGGCCAGAGCGTGTTCGGTGGTAATATCCAGCGGGGTAAAGCGGTGGGCGCTCAGTTCATCCAGGTAACTACCTTGAGGCAGGGTCAACTTCCCAAGCGCCTTTTTGATGGAAATCTCCCAGGCGGTGGCGGCGCTAACAAAGACCATATTATGACCATCAATTATAGCCGCCCGAGCTTCTGGGGAGAGGTTGGGATTATCGTCAATCGCCCACAAAAATGTGTGGGTATCAAGCAAGAGATTCATCGTTCCCCTCGTTTTCATCCTCCCCGGTAAAAAGACTCAACACCTCGTCCGGCAAGTCATCAAAGTCATCGGCCATCCAAATTTTGCCCTGCCATTGACCGGCCCCCAACGTGCGGGGAGTTGTATCCTGAGTGTATGGCACCAGCTTGGCCACAGGCTTCCCCGCCTTCCCAATAATCACCTCTTCGCCACTCAAGACTTGTTCAATCAGTTTGGATAACGTGGCTTTCGCTTCTGAGATATTGGT
>CAZWZZ010000120.1:0-11295 GCA_964638395.1 uncultured Caldilineaceae bacterium | reverse complement strand
GCTGGCCCGCGACGCCTGGCGGCAAGAGTGGCACGCCGTCTGGGAGATCGACTGGCCGGCGATGCCGGTTGGCGGGCCGGTGACGGTCGAGGTGTGGCAGGCGGGGGAGCGGTATCGTTACGAAATCTTGGAAGCGGCGGCCCCGGCTCTGATCGGCGAAACGCTTGTGTTTGATGGCCGCCACGCCTGGCGTTACAATCGCTTCGAGGCTGACTCGCTGTCCCGCCCAGCAGAACCCCACCTGGCCCCAATGTCTGAAGCCGGCGCTGTGATCGGCCGCTTGCTGGCCGAGCCGCCCCGCGCAGCCCGGCGACGAATCGAACCGCTCCACCGGCAATCCACGCAGCGGATTACCTTGACCTTTGCCGGCGAGTCATCCCTGTCCGTCTGGATCGCTCAGGAAACGGGCCTGCCGCTCCGGCTGCGCTGGTCAACGCCGAACGCCGAAGGTACGCTGACCGCCCGCGAGATCGAACCGCTGCCCGACCCGCCGGCCGGGTTGTTCAACCCCACCATCGACACCCGGTAGCTTTGCCCTCCCCCCGGAGAGAAGTATAATCCGGTTAAATTTTATGAGAGACGCCTATTTTGAAAATCGCCATCAATGCCTGGTTCTGGGATAATCCCTCCGTCGGCAGCGGCCAATATCTAAAATATCTGTTGCCGGCGCTGCTGGCTGAGGCTGACGATCTGGAGATCACGCTCGTTTCGCCAAAACCGCTCCCGGAGCCGCTGGAGCTTCCCGAAGATGCCGTTCGCTACGAGCAGGCCAAAACGCCCTTCCCGAATCAAGCCGGTAATTTAGCCAAGGTTTGGTTCGAGCAGATCACCTTTCCCCGCGTCTGCCAAAAACTGGGGGTCGATGTGGCCCACGTGCCCTACTTCGGCTCGCCGCTGTCGCCGGGCGTGCCGACGGTGGTCACTATTCACGATGTCATCCCCATGCTGCTGCCGGAATATCGGGGCGGGCTGCGGGTGCGGCTCTACACCTCGCTGGTGGCGGCGGCAGCTCCCCAGGCCAAGATCATCCTGGCCGACTCCGAGGCCAGCAAAGGGGACATCATCGCCAAAATCGGCGTGCCGGAGGAGCAGGTGCGGGTCGTTTATCTGGCTCCGGCTCCCCACTTTCGCCCGGCCAACAGTTGGGCCGAGGTGGCCGAGGTCTTGGAGAAGTATAATCTGCCGGAAGCGTTCGTCCTCTATCTGGGGGGGTATGATGCTCGCAAAAATGTGGCCGCTCTGCTGCACGCCTTCACCTGGGTCAGCGCCACTTTGGGGGATCAATTTCCGCTCGTCCTGGCCGGGAAGCTGCCCGACGGTGACTCGCCCCTCTTTCCCGATCCGCTCCGTATCGCCCGCGAGTTGGACATCGAGCGTTTTATCATCACCCCCGGCTGGATTGCGGAGGAGGATCGACCGCTGCTCTACGCCGGGGCCACCGTCTTCGTCTACCCCTCCCGCTACGAGGGCTTTGGCCTGCCGGTTCTGGAGGCGATGGCCTGCGCTACGCCGGTCGTCACCACCAACGCCAGCTCCATTCCCGAACTGGCCGGGCCAGCTGCTTTTCAACTCCATCCCCACGACACCAAACATATGGCCGCCCCCATCATCCGCCTCTGCACCGAGGAGGAGTCGCAGGATCAGATGGCCGAGCGGGGCTTGGATCAGGTCGAAAAGTTCACCTGGCCCCGGACAGCGGCCCGGACGTTACAAGCCTATCGAGAGGCGGTGGCAGGCTGAAGGAAAGGAACGTCACTTACGTATTATCGCTGACTTATGCTACAATAACCATCAGATTTGATGGTGAGTAGACCTTAGCATCCCCTTCGATAAACTCAGGACACGGCTTCGATACGACCTCGTGCCTCGGTCTACTCAGGATGCTAAGGCAGTTCCCAGATTTAAATGATCCCAAAGTTGGATGATGAGTCAGTGGTCAGTGGTCCTTTGTCCTTTGCTACTGACCACTGACAAATGACAACTGACCCTAAGCTCGGATTTTTGGGATGATTATTTTTCCGGTACTGCCTAAGGTCTACTGACAGTAGAACGGACAATCGACACACCCATGAAAATATTAATGCTCTCCAAAGCCTGCATCGTGGGCGCTTATCAAAAGAAGCTGGAGGAGATGGCCGCCATCGACGGCGTCGAGTTGACCGTCGTTGTGCCCCCCTCGTGGGCCGACCCGCGCAGCCCGACCCGGCTGGAAAAGGTCCATATGGAAGGCTACCGGATGATCGAGACGAGCATCCTCTTCAACGGCAATTATCACCTCCATTTTTATCCCAAACTGGGCCGGATCGTGCGGGAGGAGCAGCCCGATATTTTCCACATCGACGAAGAGCCGTACAACCTGGCTACCTTTCAGGCCATGCGGCTGGCCCAATCGGTCAACGCCCGGACGGTGACCTTTAGCTGGCAAAATCTCTTTCGCCGCTACCCGCCCCCATTCAATTGGATGGAGCGTCATATTCTCAACCAGACCGATGCCCTCATCGTCGGCAACAGCGAAGCGGCTAAGGTTTGGCAGCGCAAGGGGTATGAGGGGCCGATTTATCTGATCCCCCAATTCGGGGTTGATCCGTCGATCTACTACCGCCGGGATCGCAACGTGCGGCGCGGGCGACGTAGCATTTTCAAATATCGGCAGGCCAACCAGCCTAGCCAACCGGCCCTGATTATCGGCTATGTGGGCCGCCTGGTCGAAGAGAAGGGGGTCGAGGTGCTGTTGGAGGCGGTCAGCGGCTTGAAGGGACCGTGGCTGCTCAAAATTTTGGGGGATGGGCCGAACCGGATGCGATTGGAAAAGCTGGCCCAATGGTTGGGTATCCACTCCCGCGTCACCTTCGACCACAAGATGCCCTCCACCCATCTGCCCAACTATTTCAGCGGCTTGGATGTGTTGGTGCTGCCCTCGCTCAGTCGGCCCAACTGGAAGGAGCAGTTTGGCCGGGTGCTGGTCGAGGCTATGGCCTGCGACGTGATTACCGTCGGCGCTCGCTCCGGGGCCATCCCCGAAGTCATCGGCGAGGCCGGGCTAACCTTCGCCGAGGGAGATGTCGAGGAGCTACAAGCCCATCTGCAACAGTTGATCGACGATGTGCCCCTGCGGGAAACGTTGCGGCAGCAGGGCCGGCAGCGGGTCATCGACCATTATACCCAGGCGGCAGTGGCCAAAAATACGGTCAATGTCTACCGCCAAATTTTGGGCGAAGCCGAACCGGAGCGGGTCGTGTTGCCCCACAATGAATCGGTGATCGTTTAATCTTGACAAAATTCCGTGCGTGGTTATAATATTGACTGTAGTTCTATGCCCTCGTAGCTCAGTTGGTAGAGCAACCGCCTTGTAAGCGGTCGGTCGACGGTTCGAATCCGCCCGAGGGCTTTCTTTAAATGACTTGAACACCTCCACCCTGCGGTGGGGGTGTTTTTATTTAACCACCCGCACCCCGCTCAAGGTGATCGAATCGGCCTGGACTGAGTCTGGGCCGTTCCGTAACAGACGCAGCCGTTGGCCCGTTTCGGCCTCGTACAGACCCACGACCAGCCGGTACGCCCCCGGCGGCGCGTCGGCAGCGACAGTCAGCGGGTGGGCATCGGGGATGATCTGTCCCGGCGACCAGGTCGAGGTCGGGGCCGCGCCCCCTTGTGGATCGCTGTCGTGCTGGGCGGCCCGGTAGTCGCCCTCACCCACCAGGTGGACAAAAACTTTGTAATCGTCATCCGGCTGTGACTGGGTTTGCCAATAGAGGGTCAGAGTCAGGCTCTCGCCGGGCGCGAGCTGGCGACGTTCCACTTCGTAGCCGGTCAGGGTAATGCCCTGCTCGAAGAGCAAAAATTGGGGGTTGGGTAGCTCGCTGTCGGGAACCGGCTCGATCTCGATCTGGCCGAAGCGGAGGTTGTCCTGCCCGCTCGACAGCGGCAGCCGTTGACCGGTAGTGTGGTCATACAGCCCCACCTCAAAACGGGCCGTCGTCGGGACCGGGACGGTGCGAGGTAGGCGTAGACTGTAACGGTCGGCAAACATCCGGCCGGGCTGCCATTGGCTGGTGGGGTAGACGCCGGGACCGTGAAAAACGTTGCGTTGGGCCACCACCAGGTCATGCTCATCCAGCAGATGGACGAACAGGGTGTAATCTTGGGCGATGGGGACCTCACTGCGCCAGTAGAGAGTCAGTGGCACTACCCCACCCGGCTGCGTTGTGGTAACCGGGCTGGCATAGCCGAGCAGTTGAATGTGATCGCCAAAGGTAGCCTCTAGTGGTTGGGCCGTGGCCGGTAGCTCGTTGATAAGCGGCGGGCGGGCGTAGGCCGGGCCAATGATACCCCACGGAATCCACACCGCCAGGCCGAACATCAGCAGGCCCGGCAAAGCGTTCCAAAGCGGTTTGAGTTGGCCAATTTTCCCCAACATCGCGGGCCACCTGCCCCACCCCAGTGCCCACAACAGGGCCAGCACCCCCAACATCGGGAAGAGGAGGCGACCCTGCGTGGCCGGGGTGCGTAGCGTCCAGCGGATGAAACCGGTCAACAGGATGAGTTGCCAGCCGATCAGTAGCGGCCACGTCTGCCGCAGGGGGAGCGGTAGCGCCCGCCGGTTCAGAATCACCATCAACAGCAGCCCCACCAGACCGATGAGAAAGAGGCCGTTCAGCAGCCCGTATGTAAATGAAGGCATCGGCACGGAGAAGTAGCCGAACAGCCCCCAGAAGGATTGCACCAGCCCCGATAGCTCGGCCCAAAATTGGGCCAGAGTCGGCCTGATCGAGCGAGCGCCCATCATCTGCACCATCGGCGCGGTGCCGCTCCAGTCGTCGTAGAGCCGGATGTTGCGCCAGTACCACCACCCGGCGCTGAGCAGAACCAGGCCGCTGACGATAACATTGCCGCCGATGCCTACCCACCACGACCGGCGTCGCCAACCCTGCCATAGCAGAACCAGGCCGGTCAACCCCACCAGCCCCAGCCCGCTCAATTTCGACAGGGCAGCCAGCCCGCCTAGCAGCCCCAGCCCGATGAAACAGCCCACCCCAACAGCCGCGCCCGCCTCTACCCGCAGGATGAGCCGCACCAGCAGCCAGATGATGACCGTGGCTAACAAGGTTATCAGATTATCGTTGTTGACCGAGGCGGCGATGAAGATGAACATCGGGTTGAAGGCGACGAAGGCCATCGCGGTCAGGGCCACAGCGGGCTGGGCCGGTGCCAGCGAACGGCCCAGGGCGTAGACGGTCAACAGCGTGCCCGTACCCAGCAGCACCGAGAAAAAACGGGCCAGGTGAACGGCCAGAGTCGCCCCTTGCCAGGGCCAGGCTTCCTGAGCGGTGTGGACGACGATGTTGGCGTTGCCGTCCGGCCTGACCACCCCGATGTCGGCGTGGGGATTGGGATAAATCAGCGTGGGCAGATCATCGGCGGCGACCGACGCGGTCAGGAGCGCGGCCAGGGCGTAGTAGAGGGGCGGTTGGCTGGCCTCCTGCTGCCACAGTTGGGGATTGGCCGGGTCCTGCACCGGCAATTCCCCCGTCCGGGCCAGTTGCCAGACAAAAGGGTAATGCCACAGCTCATCCGGCGACTCGAACAGGGGAATGATGAGACTGTAGGTGGTGGCCAGGCCGAGGAAAAGGAGGACGATCAGCCCGGCCAGCCGGTGGTGGGTGGAGTGGGGGATAAATTTTTTCAAAATAAGGGCTACCCTCGCTAACGTGGCCCGCGCCGCGATGCAGCGCCGGACTTTCAGGCCGCGCCGATTATAGTCAGGTTGGGCCGATTGTTCAAAATAAGAGTTACGGAGTTCGCATCCCGAGTAGCCCCATAAGGGCGTATCGAGGGGATGCGTTCATCCCCTCCCAAAAAAGAGCGCCCCTGGCTAGGGAAACCAGGGGCGCAGTAGGGATGCGGTGTGTGGGTTATTATCTGCCTGCCACACTCAGGCTATAGGAGGGTAGGTATAAGCTATTTAAGAGACGCGGCGATTTTGCATGCGCTTCCGTAAAAACGTCGGCACTTCCAAATCTTCGGGGTCGTAGTTCGGTTCCGGGCGGGACTCAGGGCGTTGGTTGACTTCCCGGATTTTGGTCCGGGGGAAGGCGATAGTTTTCGCCTCATCCCGTCGCCCGGCCACGTAGGGTTTGCGCTCGGCTGCCGCGTCGAACCCCGTGGCAATCAAAGTGATACGCAGATCATCGGCCATATTTTCATCGATGACCGCCCCGAAGATGATGTTGGCTTCGGGATGGGCTTTTTGCTTGACAATTTCCGCCGCTTCGTTGACTTCGTATAGAGTCAAATCGGGGCCGCTGGTGATGTTGAACAGGATGCCTTGCGCCCCGTCGATGGTCACATCGAGCAACGAGGAGGAGACGGCGCTCTCGGCCGCTTCGACCGCCCGGCTCTCACCGGTAGCCGAACCGACAGCCATCAACGACGTGCCGCCGCCACTCATAATCGAACGCACATCGGCAAAGTCGAGGTTGATGAGGCCGGGGACGGTAATCAATTCCGAAATACCCTGGATACCCTGGCGCAACACATCGTCGGCGGTGCGGAAGGCCTCGGTCATACTGGCTTTTTTATCCACAATCTCCAACAAGCGGTCATTGGGGATAACGATCAGGGTATCGACCTGCTCTTTGAGCCGCTCGATGCCTTCCATCGCTACGTTCTGGCGGCGCGTGCCTTCAAACCCAAAGGGGCGCGTCACCACGCCGATGGTCAGAGCCCCGGTCTCGCGGGCCAGCCCGGCAATGACCGGGGCCGCGCCCGTGCCGGTTCCGCCCCCCATCCCGCAGGTGACGAAGACCATATCGGAGCCTTGCACAACCTCTTCCAATTCCTGAGTTGACTCTTCGGCGGCTCGTTCGCCGGTTTCGGGGTTCCCCCCCGCGCCCAGGCCCCGCGTCAGTTTGTCGCCGATGCGGATACGCTGCGGGGCATCGCTCATCAGCAACGCCTGGGCATCGGCATTGACGACGATGAACTCGACACCGCGTAGCCCCTCGGCGATCATGCGGTTGACGGCGTTACTGCCGCCGCCGCCGACGCCAATGACCTTGATTTGAGCAAAATTTTCGTGGTCACCCATATAGGTATTTCGTTTCATTGCCATCATCGGTTCTCCTCATTCGATAGTCGATAGTCAGTAGTTGGTAGTTCGTAGTTCGACAATGTCACATTCGCCCCCCTAGCCCCCCAGCGGGGGGAATTTCCGGTTTTGCTCCCCCCTTTGGGGGGCTGGGGGGGCTTTTTAGGGCCAAATTATGTTAATGTGACATTGTCGAAGTAGTTATTTAACACTGACCGATAATTAATAGCTGATCGGTATTGAACAACAACATTCCTGCAACTAACAACCAAAAACTAACAACTAACAACTAAATTTAGCTTGGTAAAAATAATTTCAACCATTCCGGCATTTTCAAACTGAGGCCATTGGTTGATTGACGGACGGTTCGGGGCAAATCATGCTTGACGCCCCACTCTAGCAGCCCGACGCTGGTGGCGAAAGCCGGGCTGTGCAGCGTATCGACCAGCCCCCGCAAATTTTGGGGCTGTCCAACGCGAGCCGGTAAGCCCATCACATCCCGGGCCAAATCCCGGATGCCGGGCAATTCCGCCGTGCCTCCGCACAGGACGACGCCCGCCGGTAACAAACCATCGTAGCCGCTGCGTTTGATTTCCTTTAAGATCATCTCACACATCTCTTCGACCCGCGCTCCGATGATCTCGGCTAAAAATTGGCGCGGCACTTCCTGCTGGCTATCGTCGCCAAATGTATCGACCCGAACTACCTCTTGGGGCAAGATAGCCTCGGGCAGGACGTGTCCATACTTGATCTTGATCTCTTCGGCTTTGTTAAAGGGGGTGCGTAACCCAACGGCTACGTCATTGGTGACTTGCTCCCCCCCCGTAGGCAGCACCACGGTGTGCCAAATGCTGCCTTCAATAAAAATGGCGATGTCGGTCGTGCCGCCGCCAATATCGACCAGCACCACGCCCATTTCCCGCTCGATCTCGGTCAGGGCGGTTTCGCCGGAGGCCAGCGGCTCCAAAACCATCGCGTCGATGTGGATGCCGGCCTGCTGCACACATTTGACCAGGTTCTGGATGGAGGAGGTGGAGCCGGTGACGATGTGGGCCTCGACTTCGAGCCGGTAAGCCTGCATGCCGATGGGGTCGCGCACGCCGTCATCGCCATCGACCGTGAAATCTCTGGGGATAATGTGCAAAATTTCCCGGTTGTGCGGGATGTCGATGGCCCGCGCCGCTTCCAGGGCACGCTCCACATCGACCGGACGAATACCCCGCTCGCCCCGGCTGATGGCCACCACGCCCCGGCTGTTCATCGCGCTGACGTGTGATCCGGCCAGGCCCACATAGGCGCTGGCAATTTCATAGCCGGAGGTCCGCTCCGCCAGCCGCACCGATTCGTTGATCGCCGCCGTCACTTCCCCGACGTTAACCACGACCCCTTTACGGATGCCTCGGGCGGGAACCGTGCCCACCCCCACAATGCGAATAATGTTCTCCGGCGAGGGGCCGATTTCGGCCACTAAAGTGCAGATTTTGGTTGTGCCTATATCCACGGCAACAATGGATCTATCCACACCCGGCCTCCCTGACTTGCTCCGCCCTCTGTAATTTTACATCAACGCACATCTCCGTAAAGACGGTAACTATAGAGCGTAGTTTATCACAACATATAGTATTTTGCAAGCTCTTAAGACACAACATCTTGTGCTAAACCTTAAAGATTTAGGCTCTCTGAGATTTTTTGTGGTGAGGGCATCCTTATGCCCGCTCCCGCATTGGGATGCGGTCGCTACCCCATAAAAGCTCATAGAGCCAAGATTTAATAACCGCGTAATCTTGCTCTAACAGACATCTTGAACCCGGTAATTAGTAATTGGTGATTGGTAATTGCTATTCTGCCTAATTTCTAATAACCAAGTACCAATTACTGTCAATAAAATGTTCCGACTTGTCCAGGCTGAGTAGCTGATTTCATACCATCACCGCCAATCACTGTGTTCTCCCCGGCCCAAACTGTACACCCGGCGGAAAATAGGAGGGCGGGAAAAAGGGGCGATTATTGGGCAGCGGCGGTGGTGGCTCGACCCGGACGACCTGCTCCTGATACACCGGTTGCAGCGGGTCGCGGACATCGACGTAGGCCGGAGTCACCGCCTGTTCCTTCAAATCGGCCAGCAGGGCCGTCAGCACCAGCAGCTTGGCCTTGATCTGATCCCCATCCCCCAGGTAGACCGGCCAACCCTCCGGCGTGGCCACCATCAGCCCCCGCTCTTCGGAGTAGCGCACGACCGACACATCCGGGGCCAGCAGCCGCAACGTTTGCCCGCCGCGCACAATCTCCGGGTCGATGCGGGAGCCGGCCTGCACGGGCTGGCGGTCATCATCAACAATTCGCAGCATGCCGCTCAAATCCTCCTTGGGGGGTACAATCATCCCTTCTTGATCGACCCACCAAATCGACTGGCCCGATTGCCACAGCAGCTCCGGGCGACGCTCGACCACCTCGATGGCCACATTGGCCGGCAGCGTGACGGAGACGGCAGCCGATTTGATGTTGGGCAGATCCGTGACCCGCCTGACGACCTCGGCCGGATCGACCCAAAAAATGCTCTGGCTATCGACCCGGCTGGCGGTGTAAATCTCCGCTCTGGAGACGGCCACATTGCCCTGAATGTGGGCGGTGTAGACGAAAAAGGTGGGAGAACTGAACAGGACGTAGGCCGCGTATCCCAAACAGGCCAGCAAAAACAGCCCGGTCAACTTAGCCCCGCGTGCCTGCCAAAATTTCAGCACCGGCGTCAGGGACAGGCGCGGTTGGAAGGTCGTCGTTTCGTAAGTGATGTTCTCCGTGCCGAGGCGCAGTTCCGAGCGACGTCGCCGCCGTCGTCGCCGCCCTTTCTTCGAGTTAAACATACATTGTTACCAGGTAATTAGGGAACAGAAAATAGGTAGCCAGAAAAAAATCTCCAAATCTCCCAATCTCCAATCTCTCATTCTGCCTGTCCCACATCAAACATCGTCTCCGACTGTTGCTTATCCTCATACCGCTCGATAGCCAACGCAATCAGGCGGTCGATCAAGTCGCTGTAGGAAATGCCGCTGGCCTCCCACAATTTGGGATACATACTAATCGGGGTGAAGCCGGGCATGGTGTTGATCTCGTTGATAAAAATTTCGTCGGTACCCTTCTCCAGCAGAAAATCACAGCGGGCCAGCCCGGCGCAATCGAGGGCCTGAAAAGCCATCACCGCCAACCCCTGAATCATCTCGGTCTGCTCCGGTGACAGCGGCGCGGGAATGAGCAACTCCGAAGAATTGTCGATATATTTGGCGGCGTAGGTGTAAAACTCCCGCGAGGGGATGATTTCTCCCGGAACCGAAGCGATAGGCTCATCATTGCCCAGCACGCTGATCTCGATTTCGCGGGCCTCAAGTCCCTGCTCGACCAGCAATTTGCGATCAAAGCGGGCGGCATCATCCAGACCGGCCCGCAGCTCGGCTTCGTTTTTGACCTTGTGGATACCGACGCTACTGCCCAGGTTGGCCGGTTTGACAAACATCGGGTAGGGCATGGCCGCTTCACACTCAGCGATGACTGCCGTCGGGTCCCGCTGCCACTGTTTTCGTAAAACGGTGCGATGAATAACGATGGGCAGGCCGTGCGCCCGAAAAACATCTTTGCTGATGGCCTTGTCCATCCCCGCCGCGCTGCCGGTCACCCCGGCCCCGACGTAGGGCAGATCGAGCAGCTCAAAAAAGCCCTGCACCGTGCCATCCTCGCCAAAGGGGCCGTGCAGCACCGGAAAAATGACATCCAACGGCCCGGTTTCGGCCACGCCCAGCATCAAACTGCCGCTCTCGCCGGGGGCGGTGTCGGTCTCGATGACCGGTTGGCCGGCTGCCGCATCCAGCAACCGTTGGTGGATTGCCTCGCCGGTGAGCCACTGCCCGGCTTTGGTGATGCCGATGGGCACGATCTCATATTTTTCTCTGTTCATTGCCGCCATGATGCCTTTGGCCGACGTCAGGCTGACTTCGTGTTCACCGCTCCGCCCGCCAAAAACAACACCGACGCGCAATTTTTTCTTTCTATTCATTCTATTCGTCGAACTCCCCCACAACCTCGATTTCCAATTCCAATTCGATCCCAAACTTATCGGCCACGGTTCGCCGGGCCGTTTGAATGAGGCCCATCACCTCGGTAGCCGTGGCCCCACCCAGATATTGAAAGAAGTTAGCGTGGACGGGTGAAATCTGGGC
>CAZWZZ010000119.1:0-11305 GCA_964638395.1 uncultured Caldilineaceae bacterium | reverse complement strand
TTTGACTTTCTGTTTGAAGGCGTGGTTCACAACGAGTTACCTGTTACAAATCTTTTGCATTAATTGTAGCCAATTTATGCCAATATTCCAACTAAAAAACCCCGAAACAAGTCGGGGTCATATAGCATAAATTTTTTGGGAATTTAGTGCAAATTTAACCTGGCGCTGTCCGAGCGACCAACGCTCTAACCGCTGCCGCACTTTCTTGCTGCAACGCCTGCGCGGCCAATGCTCGCGCCCCCGGCAGGGACCACTGCCGAATTGTGGCTTTGACTGCTGGAATAACCGGGGCCGACATACTGAATTCATCCAACCCCAACCCCAATAAAATTGGAGTGGCCGTCACATCCCCGGCCAACTCGCCACAGATGCCGACCCAGAGACCGGCCTCGTGCCCTTTCTCGATGGTTTGGGCGATGAGCCGCAGCACCGCCGGATGGAGGGCGTCGGTAATCGACTGTACTTTGGCGTTCAGCCGGTCGGCGGCCAGCGTGTACTGGGTCAAGTCGTTGGTGCCGATGCTGAAAAAATCGACCTCTCTGGCTAACACATCGGCGATGACTGCCGCCGCCGGAATTTCGATCATAATGCCGATTTCGGGCTGGCCATAACCGACGCCTCGCTCGGCAAGTTCGGCTTTGATCTCGTCGATCAACGCTTTAGCCTGGCGTACCTCGTCCACTGTGGCCACCATCGGGAACATAATTTTAAGATTATGCCCGGCCGCCGCCCGCAACAGTGCCCGCAACTGCACTTTGAACATCTCCGGCTCCCCCAGACAGAGACGGATACCCCGATGCCCCAGAAAAGGATTTTCCTCAGCCGCCATCGGCAGATAGGGTAGCCTCTTGTCGCCGCCGATGTCCAGGGTGCGGGCCACGACCGGCCGCTCGCCCAAAATCTCGACGATGCGCCGGTAGGCTTTGAATTGCGCCTCCTCGGTTGGCGCTTTCTGCTGTCCCAGATATAAAAATTCGGTACGCAGCAAGCCCACGCCCTCAGCCCCAAAGGCCAAAATTTCTTCGGCATCCGCCACCAGCCCGATATTGGCCACCACCTCCACGGGCTGCCCATCTGTGGTGATGGCCGGTTCCAGAGCGGCGGCTTTCGCCGCCGATTGTTGGGCTTCGAGCGTAGCCTGCCGCTGCCGGTAGCTGGCTTGAGTGGTCTCATCCGCCGAGACGATCAATTCGCCCCGAAGCCCATCTACAATGAGCAACGTCTCGGCCTCGATGTCTAGCACCGATGCGCCCGCCCCGACGAGGGCCGGCAGATTCATACTTTTGGCTAAAATAGCAGTGTGGGAGGTGTTGCCGCCAACAGCCGTACAGAAACCCAGAACATAATTTTTGTCCAGAGCTGCCGTATCGGACGGGGACAAATCGTGGGCTATGATGATCGCCGGGCTGGTCAAGTCAGACAGCGAATGGGTATCCAGGCCCAATAAGATGCGTGTGACCCGCTGTACTACGTCTCGCAGATCGGCTCCCCGGGCCGCCATACGTTCATCATCGAGCGACTCCAACATCGTGATAAATTCGGCGGCGGCCTCGTTCAGAGCAGCCTCGGCGTTGATTTGCGTTTCATTGATGAGAGCGCGGGTTTTATCGATTAAAGCCGGGTCGCTCAACATCGTCTGATGGGCCTCAAAAATTTTGGCTTCCTCCGCGGCGCTTGCCGTGAGGCGCTGGCGCAGCGTCTCCAGTTCCATCTCTGCTTGACGTAGCGCAGTTTGTAATCGCTGCCACTCCGCCTCCGCTTCCGTAACCGTGAAACGAGGGATGGTAAATGCTTGAGGTGTATAGATATAAGCCGGACCGATAGCGATACCGCCGGAAGCGGAGATGCCAGGGATGATCTTCATTAATAGGTACCCCGAGTTGCCTTAGAGACATTGAGTTACCAATATCTTACAACACATTTGGGGCAGGTCAAGTTCATCAATCCAACTCGAACAACAGATCCAACAACTCGGCAGCCAGTTCATCCAACTCCTGCTGGCTCTCGGCCTCGTTGATGGCCTGCATCAAATCGGACAAAGTTTTAGCTTGGGCTTCGTCCAGCGTGCCGGAGTCGAGCAACTTTTGTCCCCGGTCGAGGAGGGCCTGGGTTTCCTCGTCGATTTTAGCGCCGTGTTCCCCTTCGATCACTGCCTCGCCGGGGGTCATGAAGTAATCCTCCTCCATATCGGCCAACGCCTCCCGCGCTTCGGCGATTTCGTGGGGCGTCATACGGGCCTGGCTGGCGTGGACGCTGATGCTCTGTTGGGAGCCGGTAAAGCGGTCGGTGGCCCGCACGTGGAGCATGCCGTTGACGTCGAAATCGAAGCGAACGTTGACGGTGGCGCACTCGCCCGGATTTTCCGGCTTGAGGCCCTCGATCAAAAAATCGCCGAGCAGGGTATTGGCTGAGGCAATCGGTAACTCACCCTGGTACACTTTGATCTCGACCTTCTCCTGGCTGGGGTGCAGGGTGCGGTAAATTTGCTCCTTGGTGACCGGGATGGTCGTGTTGCGGTGGATGAGGACGTTATAAATGTCGGGCACGACCCGCCCTCCGACCTGGGCGGCAGTCTCGATGCCCAGCGAGTAGGGCGTAACATCGACCAGAATAGCCTCGATGGGCTGCCCGGCGATGATGGCCGCCTGCACCGCTGCGCCCAAAGCGACCGCTTCGTCCGGGTTGATCTCCACATCCGGCTCCAGGCCGGTATAGTTACTTACCAAATCCCAAATGATCGGCATCCGCGTGGTCCCGCCGACCAGCAGTACCCGGTCCAGTTCATCGGTCTCCACCTCGGCATCCTCCAAGACCTGGCCCATCGACTCCAGGGTGCGCTCCAGTAATTCTTCGATCATCTCTTCAAATTCCGAGCGCATGATCTTGGCCTCCAAGTGTAGCGGGACGTTGTTCTTTTCGGCCAGATACTCCTCCCGCAAATCGGCTTCGGGAAAGTTGGATAGATGGATTTTGGCCGCCTCCGCCGCCTGGGTCAGGCGGGCCATCGCCAGCCGGTTTTCTTTGAGCGAAACTTGATGCTTCTTGTAGAATAATTTGCTGGCGTGTTCGGCCAGGGCGGCATCGAAATCGTCACCGCCCAGTTGGGTATCGCCGTGGCTGGCCCGCACCTCGACAATCCCGCCGATTAACTCCACCAGCGAGACATCGAACGTACCGCCGCCCAGGTCATACACCAGGGCCAACTGATCCTCTTCCCGATCCAGTCCATAGGCCAGGGCCGCCGCCGTCGGCTCATTGATGATCCGCACCACCTCTAAACCGGCGATTTGCCCGGCCTCCTGAGTGGCCTGGCGCTGGGCATTGGTGAAATAGGCCGGCACGGTGATGACCGCTTTGGTGATCTCCTGGCCCAAATCCTCCTCGGCGATGGCTTTCAACTCACGCAGGATAAAGGCCGAGATTTGTTGGGGCGTAAAGAGCCGGTCGCCCAGGCTGATTTTCTCCGTGCTGCCCATTTGGCGCTTTATGGAACGTATGGTGTTGTCCGGGTCGAGCGTATATTGGTTGAGAGCCGGACGCCCTACCAGCCAGCCCCCCTGTTGAGCATAGCCAACGACAGAGGGAATAATTTTCTGATCCCCCCGGCTCAACAACCGGGGTTGGCCATCTTGCACCACGGCCACGGCTGAGTTTGTCGTACCCAGGTCGATACCAACGATAATGTCACTCATAGTTATCAGTCTTCTTTCTTTCTTTCGAATTTATGGGGTGTGAATTATAAGCAATTATTGAGAGCGGGCCACCACCACTTCGGCCTCACGTAGCACCTTCGACGATGTGGCGTAGCCGGCCCGATCCTGGCTGACGATAAGGCCATCCTCAGCCCGGCCGCTACTGTCGGTGGCGACGGCGATGTGATAGTGGGGGTCGAAGGGCTGTCCCACGGTGGGGATCGGTTTGATGTCGTGAGCGGCCAACAGGTCCAACATCCGTATCCGGGCCAGACGGATACCATCGAGCCAGGCCACCACCGCGTGGCGAACCTCACGCTCCATCGGCAACTTCAACACCTGGCGCCGGCCCATATTAAAGGCCGCATCCAGGCTGTCCAGGACAGGTAACATCCCCTTGAGAACCTCCATCTGGGCAGCCTCGATGGCTTGCCCGTGTTGCTGGCTTAAATCAGCAACCATCTTTTTCTGCTGTTCGAGCGATTCCTCTAACTGGGCAATGGTTTCCTGCTGCTGGCTCAATTGAGATTCTTGCAGCGTGTTGGCTTTGAATTGGGTTTTGGCCAGTTTTTCAACCTGCTTGGTCAAATCTGCCAGACCGTTGGGCGAAGGCGGTGACTCCTCCGCGAATGTCTTGTCAATCTCACCATTCTCAGCCGTAGCAGCAGGCAAGCGATGGGCCAGGCCATCCAGCTTGTCGGACAAATCCCGGATCAGGTGGAGATCATCTTCGCTCAAAACGGGGATAGGCTCTCCAAAAATAAAGTGGTTGATTTTGTCAAGAAAACTTTTTTTCTCGGTCACAGTTCGATCTCTCTAAAATCCTCTCGGAAATCGGTTCGGCCCAACTCCCCCCAACGGCGCAGGATGAGTAGAACATCAGCCGGATAAAAGTCGGTATCCAGATTTACGGTCTCTTGGGGAGGCTCCCACTCAGGGGGGGGCTGGGGCAGAAAAATATCCGTTTCGCTACGGCGGGCCGCATCTTTGATCTTTTCATAAGCGCCCCGGATAATCTTGAACTCTTCCGGGGCGGTTTCCGGCGAATATTGGCGGATAAGGGCAAAGTAAGTGCGCTTGATGTCGGCCTGACTGGCCGTACTGGTCACCCCTAAAACGTGATAGGGGTCGGTCGCCGACAGGTCAGGTTCACGACTTTGAAATGGGATATTTCCCTTTTTAGGTTCAGAAGTAGACATCATCATCCTCATCGAAAATATCGAATGGTCCCGCTTCGTCGCTCATTGCTTCTCGAAGGATCGACTCTAACATCTCCGGACTCATATTTCGCAAAACTTCGGCGATCTCAGGCGGAGCTTGAGCCAGCAACTCTTGCCGCAGTTCGGGAGGCATCTGGTGAAAAAACTGTGCAACATTCTGGGGTGGCTGTTTGCCGTGAAGAAAAACATCCTTCGTCGTTTTTATTTGATACAGCAACATCTGGTTATTCTCTTTGCGGGCTTGCGCCTCGGCCTTTTGCCAATGGCGTTTGGCCAGACGGGTCTGGTCCATCTCAAAGTACAGCGTCCCCAGTTCCATATTCGCTTCGGCGTGGTCAGGATGCTCCTTGATAATGTGCCGCAGCGTGGCCAGGGCACGTTTATCCTCCTGCCGCCTGCGGAACAACTCGACCAGGGCCAACATCGTCGGCACATCCTCTTGATAGTGGGCTTCGGTGTAATCGATTAATTCCTCAGCGTGGTCGTAGTACTCATACTCCAAACAGTGGTTGATTAAGTCAAGGAAAAAGCCGCTGGGGATTGACGTTTTGATCGCTTTGATCTGCTCGAAGGTTTGGTTGATGTCCGGCTCCGACCCGGTATCGAGCCAGGCCATATAGAGGGCGTGCAACAGTTGCAAATCGGCGGGATTGACGGCCAGCGCCTTATCGAAGTAACGGCGAGCTTCATCGACCTCATCCCGGCTTAGATGGACATCGCCAATCAGGAATAACAGGCGCGGGCTATTGGGCACTTTTTCAAGCCCTTCATGGAAGACCTTAAGAGCCTGGTCGGGCCGGCCCCATTGCCAGGCAAAAGTGCCTTCCTCTTCATATAAATGGGCCAACTGTTGTCGAGCAATGGGATTCTGCGGCTCCAGCGCCAGCACCTTTAATAACAACTCTTGGGCCTCTCTACGTCGCCAGCGCTCTTCGACCATACTTTCGGCCAGGGTGAGCATGGCCGGAATGTGATCCGGCTTCTTCTCCAGAATGCGATTGAGTTCATTTTCAGCGGCCTGCCAGCGCCCATCAGCTTGCAGGGCATCGACCAGCTTGAGGCGCAGGTCGAGATTTTCCGGTGCCCATTTGACCGCGTTTTTATAGGTTTTGGTGGCCTCCTCATAATCCCCGGCGGCCCCATAATTATCGGCCACATTTTGCCAGATACGGGCCACCTGCTCATCGGTCAAATAATCGGGATTGTCAGCTTTGCGAGGCCGTCGCCGCAGTAGCTCGCGCCAGCGCTCGGCCGCCTCCCAGTGATGCTCCGTTTTTTGATAAGCCAGGGCTAAATTAAAGATCAGGGATCGACTCTCATCCCCTAGCTCGTCCACATTTTGCCAGGCGTTTAGGGCCTGGGGCCACTCCCCTTTGCGGGCGGCCACATCGGCGGCTTCCCAATTCAACTGTTGGCGTAAGCGGTGGGGATTGATGCCCATCGCCCCCGGCAGACGAATTTTGTCCAACAGGGCCAGGGCTTGGGCCGGACGACCCGCCTGGCGTTCGGCCAGCAGTTCCCGGTACATGGTGATGTCCAGATTGTGGCGCAGGGCCTGGCTCTCGAAACCACTGGCCTGGGCTATCTGCCACGCTTTCTGGGCCTCCTCCAGCCGCTTCTCGTTAGCGGCCAGTACGCCCAGATAGTAATGAACCACGCCTGCCGCTACCGGATGCAACTGCTTCTTCTCCAGCGCGGACTGGAGGTTCTCGTGAGCCGTAGCCGTATCCTCCAGAGCCACCGCTACCAGCCCTTGCCACAGTGGATCGAGTGGCGTTTCGGCCAACTGTTCGAGCGTGGAGGTCGCTTTTTTCCTGATCAGAGCCTCGGCAGCGATTAACTGGGCCTCAGTCTCAGCAGGCAAATAATCCCCCACATCCTCTTTGGACAACGGCCTTTTTTTGTCGATGAGCAATTGGGCCAACGGCGCTGCCGCCCGCTCAAACGGGGGGGACTCCTTCAGCAGTTGGCGATAGATAGGTTCGGCCTGGTCGAGATCACCGGCGCGGTGATGGGCCAGGGCCAGATGGTATCGATAGAGAGCATCGTCGGGGCATAACTCGACAGCCCCCTCCAAATCCGTCGTATCCGGCGCGGCGCTGCTCAACGCCCGCCGAAAGTAAGCCTCGGCCATGGCCGAGGTCAAAGTGGCCGGGCCATCTTTTTTATGTTGGGCTTGCCCCCAATCATCAATGGCCTGATCGTAATCGGCTTGCTTAAAAGCTCTCAGTCCCCGTTCGGCCAGAATTTCCCCGGTGAGTTGTGCCTCTTTTTTCTGTTGTCGTTCTCGTCGTTTACGCCGACGGCTTCGTTTGGACATTGTACCTTCAATTTCGTTAGAATAGTGATAAAACGAGTGTATTATAACACGCATCTTCTTAAGACACCAAAACAGGATCACCCGAGATTCTTGTTTTTCAATGACTTCTTGCTAAAAAGCCGTAACTGATTTACAGTTATAGGATGTAATGACACTCCTTGAAAGATTTCCGAGGCTTGACAATCTATGGACTTGATGACAACCATCCTGTTTATTCTGGGTTTTGTTCTACTCATTTCCGGGGCGGAATTTTTGGTGCGGGGCGCATCCCGGCTGGCCATTGCGGCGGGGATTTCGCCGCTGGTGGTTGGCTTGACAGTCGTGGCCTACGGCACTAGCTCGCCGGAGTTGGCCGTGGCCGTGCAATCGACCTACGCCGGACAGGCCGACATCGCCATCGGCAACGTCGTCGGTAGCAACATCGCCAATATTCTGCTGGTGCTGGGCATCGCCGCGACGGTCAGTCCATTGATTGTGGATCAGCAGTTAGTCCGAAAAGAAATTCCCTTGATGATTGGGATATCCTTCCTGGTTTTTGGCATGGGCCTGGATCGTCAAATCGGCTTAATCGACGGTATCATTTTGGCTTCGGGCGCGGTCATCTACACCGTCTACGTCATTCGCCAGAGCCGGCAGGAAACCAAGGCTATTCAGGATCAATATGAGCAAGGGTTTGACGGCAGCGCGGCGCAGTATAAAGGGGTCACCCAGATTGCGATGCAGTTGGGGTTGATCGTCGTCGGTCTGGCTATGCTCATCCTCGGCTCTCGCTGGTTGATCAACGGTGCCGTTGTCCTGGCAAAAGTCTTCGGGGTCAGCGAGTTGGTCATCGGCCTGACCGTCATCGCCGTGGGCACCTCGCTGCCGGAGATTGCTACCTCGGTCGTAGCCGGGCTGCGGGGTGAACAAGACATCGTCGTCGGTAACCTGGTCGGCAGCAATATTTTCAACATCCTCTTCGTTCTCGGCTTTGGCGGCGTGGCCACGGGAGGCAGCATTATCGTCTCCCAATCGGCGCTGAATTTTGATATTCCGATCATGATCGTCGTGGCCACAGCCTGCTTGCCGATTTTCTTCACCGATTACCGCATTGCCCGCTGGGAAGGGTTGATGTTTCTCACTTACTACGTCCTCTACACAGTTTACCTCTACCTCAGCGCCACCGGCAGCGTGGCGGTTTTGGAGACCTTCACCACCTTGCTCATCGTCTTCATCATTCCGCTGACGGTCATTACCCTGGCCACCATCTACATCCGGTCTTATCGACTCAACCATCGCAAGACCACGGCATAACGCTCAATTGATGGCAAAATCCGTGTATTGCCGCAAGCGTTCGGGGTGAAAGCCTAAAAGCTATTATATTGCTCGGCTTGGATTGCTAAATCCAAGCCAAAACGGGGATTTGACAATCCCCTTTAAGCGAAATTTGGATGCACTGTGTCCAAATGGTGGGAGCAAGCGCTATTTTTCAGGCTTCCCAAAGAACAGATTGGCCACGCCCAACAGGAGCGGCAACACCGCGCACAGCGTCAGCGCCACATTGTAGCTGCCCAACCAATCGCGGGCGATGCCCAGCGGCATCGGCCCCAGTGCCGCGCCGACAATCAAGATGGTTGTGGTCAGGCCGGTAATGCTACCCAGGTAGCGCCTTCCAAAATAGCTGGCCCAGATGATGCTGCTGATGGCCCCCATCAGGCCGTTCGTTGTTCCCAACAGAACGCCGTATGTGAAAGCCAGAGGCACACTCTGAAGATATTGAGCCAGCAGTAGTGACGCGGCCTGGCAAAACAGAGCGATGGCCAACAGAATGCGGGGCGGAATACGGTCGGCCAGGACGCCGCCGCCCAGATTGGCGATGGCGCTGGTTACGGCGATGGGTAGGAAGACTGTGGCGGCGATGGTCTGGCTCAGGCCGTTGTCGTCGAAGATGCTGACCATATGAAAAAACAGCCCCGTGGCCAGCATCGCAATCGAACTCAGCCCAATCGAGGCGATCCAGAAGACGGGTGTGCGCCGGGCCTCGGCCAGCGTCCAATCCGTCTCAGCGGCCTTGATCGTCTCTTCCTCGGTTTTGGGGATGACATCCCCATCCGGCTGGAGGCCATACGTTTCGGGATTATCCCGGAAGAAGATACCGCCCAGCGGAACCATCACCCCCAGCAACAGCAGCCCCAAAATCATATAGGTCCATTGCCAGCCACACAGCGGAATCAGCCAGTTGATAAGGTTCGGAAAGCCGCCCAGCCCCAGCAAGGCCATAAACAGCCCGGATAGGCCCATAACCGTGCCCCGTCGTCGGACCCACCATTGGTTGATGACGTTCTGGCTAACCAGCGAAAGACTGCCTTGCCCTAACATTCGAATGGCGATAAAGCCCAGAGCCAGCATGACCACATTGGCCACAAAGCCCATATAAATACAGGCCAGCCCAAACAGCCCGGCGATAACGACCACCATCACTCGCGTTCCGTGCCGGTCAATTCGCCGCCCGACAAATGGCAGGGCGAAACTGCCGATGAGCGTCCCGGCGGTGTACAGCGTACTAATCCAAGAGCGGCTGATGTCCAGATCGGTGATGAAATGTTCGATGAAGATGGAAACGGCGTAGGTCTGGCCGGGGCTGGTCATAATCATCCCCAACGTGCCGACGATGAGAATGACCCAGCCGTAGAAGACCGGCGTGTGATGAACCAGCCAACTGCCCCGTGGCTCAAGCGGCTGCGTGTCGGTGTTTAGCATACAATTCCTTTCGGGGACGGCTGGCTGTCTACGCCGTATCCCGTACCGCTCGCTTATCCAGCGTGGGGACGTGGAGAGTATTGATCTCTGCCGCCGATTTGTTCAAAAAGCCCTCGATAAAATGAACAAAGCGATACACATCGGCGAAATTGGAGACCAACCCGACCGAAATGCGGAGGGTGCTGGCGCTCTGGCCGTCCAGGCTGCGGATAAAGGTGAAGAACTCATCAAAGCTCATCGGATCGGGCCGCTTGAAGCAGAGGGCCATGTTTTCACGGCTCAGGTTGTGGGCGATTTCGCCGGTGCCGGGGTTGCAAAAACAGCCGGTTCGCAGCGAGATATTGGCCTGGGCGGCCAGGGCTTCGATCTGGTGATAGTGGAAGGTGGTTCCGTCGGGATCGTACAGATTGAAGGCAATCGTGCCGCCTCGCTTTTCCGGCGTCGTCGGCCCGTAGATACGCACCAGCGGCCCGTCGTTGGCGTGGCGCAGAGCCGCCATCCGCTCCAGTAGCCAGCCGGTCAGGCAGGCCACCCGCGTGTGGATGGTGTCGATGCCGATGGCGGCGATGTGCTGCAAGCCGATTTCGACGGCGGGCAGGCTGAGGTAGTTGACCGTGCCATCCTCAAAACCGGCCTCCCCGTCGATCAGGTAATGCCAGCCCTCGCCCTGAACCGAGGTGATGGTAATCGTCCCTCCGGCAAACCAGGGCCGCCGCAGCTTGGCCAGGGCTGTTTTGCGGGCCAGCAGGCAGCCGACGCCGGTCGGGTAGCCGAAGATTTTATAAAACGAGAGTGGCACAAAATCGGGCTGAATCTGGCTCAGATCGAGGCGATTGCTCGGCGCAAAGGCGGCACAATCGACCAGTACATCCCAGCCTTTGGCCTGGGCCTGGGCGATCCACTCTAGCGGATGTTGTACCCCGGAGAAGTTGGATTGGGCCGGATAGGCAAACAGGTTGTGCCCCTCCGGGCGGGCCAGGTCGAGATGTTCGGTTAGTTTGGCGGGCTTCACCCGCAAGTCGGCCCGCTCCAGAGGCAGATAGGTGACGGTGGCCCCCTTCGAGCGGGCAAACTCGCGGATGCCGTTGACCGAGTTGTGGTTATCGAAGGTTAGCAGGTAGTTGTCGCCGGGGCCGAAGGGGTAGGACTCGCCGACCAGCTTGAGGGCCCCGCTGGCGTTCGGCGTAAAGATGACCACGTACTCTTTCGGCGAGGCGTTGAAATAATCAAACACGGCGGCCCGCGCCCGCTCCACCAGGTGGGTCATCGCCAGCGAGGTGGGGTTGATGGAGTGGGGGTTGCCAAAGACGTTGTTTTGCAGCAGAGCCATATGC
>CAZWZZ010000118.1:8476-11326 GCA_964638395.1 uncultured Caldilineaceae bacterium | reverse complement strand
GCCCGCTCCCGCATTGGGATGCGGTCGCTACCCCACAAAAGCTCATAGAGCCAGAAATAAATAACATAACCTATGTCCGTTCTCATCATCCACTCCGACCCCGACTCCACCCAGACGCTCGTCAACTTCTTCCAAGAACGAGGCGAGCCGACTCAGCACGCCTCGACACTGGTCGAGTCCCGTGCCCTTTTCAAACAGGTTCGGCCCACTGTCGTGCTATTCGATCTGTACCTCGCTGATGAGATGTGGGCGCAAGCCCTCGGCCAGCTTTGCCAATATCCCGACGTTCGGGTGATTGTTACGGCGGCTTACCCTGACCCCGCCCGTGAGAGCGAGGCCAAGTCTCGGGGCGCTGACCTGATCCTTCATCAACCCTTCACGCGCTCCGCGCTGGAGCGGGCCTTGCAAGGTGGGCGTGATGAGACCGCCCCCCACGCTCCCCCCACCCGCCCCAGAATCCGCATCCCTATTCGGCTCAAAATTACGCTGCCTTATGTCCTGCTGGCCCTGCTTCTGGCACTGGCTGCCGCCTACGTGGTTAGTCAGGTCGTTCTCGATACCATCGAAGAGCGGTTCACCAATCAACTGGTCGAAGCGGGAAAATTAACGAGTGATTGGTTTGTGGAAGAGGAGGATCGGTTACTGGAAACGTTGCGGTTGCTGGCCTACACGCAAGCTCTGCCCGAAGCAGTGGCCGCGGGGGATGCTGAAGCATTGCGAACGATGGCTCTACCGCTGGCGGTCAATTATCAGGAGGAGGCCATCGAAATCTTGGACCTGAGCGGTTCCAGCATTCTCAGCCTGCGTCACCGGCGGGGGGGCAACATGGAAGATTACGAAACCAGTCGTGGCGACCCGATTTTTGCCCAATGGTCGTTTGTGCAGAATATTTTGGCCCGGCAGATCGAGAATGGCCGGGATAAATATGCCGGTCTGGTCGACGCGCCGTGGGGCCGCTATTTTTATGTCGCCGGGCCGATTGTGGATGACAACGAGCAGGTGGTCGGGGTGGTTTTGGTCGGCAAATCGCTCCAAACGCTCGTCCGCCAGATTCGGCAGGACACGCTGGCCCAGACGACGATTTATGATTTCAATGGCCGACCGTTGGTTTCCAGCCTCCCCCCTATTGATGGTGAGACGCTGGTCTTGAACGCCGACCAGACCAGAGGCATTGTCACCCGCCACGGCGACAATAGCCTCATCCGCTCCATTTCTGTGGCCAGTATCGACTATAGCGAAATATTAGGAGTGTGGCAGGCCCGCCGCTCGATTGCCCTCGACGAAGCGGAGCGGTTGGGGCTGGTCGGCGTTTCGCTGGCTGAAACGTTCGTCGTCCGCCCCAGCCAGATCACCCGCCTGGAGGTTTTTCTGCTGACGGCTGTCGCTTTCATCCTCATCATCGGGCTGGGGGTTTATGTCGCCCACCGTATCACCCGGCCTCTATTACAGGTGGTCCACGCCTCGACCGAGATTGCCAGGGGCAATCTCGATGTCCAGGTCAAAGCCGAGGGAAATGATGAAGTGGCCGCCCTGTCTCATACCTTCAATGAAATGGTAGCCGGTTTGCAGGAACGGTCGCTTTATCGTGATTTGTTGGGGCGAGCCGTGTCCCCCGAAGTGCGGGAGCAACTGCGCCGCAGTTTTGCCTCCGGCGATGTCCGGCTGGAGGGGCAGGAAACGACAGCCACCATTCTCGTCTGTAACATCCACGGCTTTACCACCCTGGCCGAAGTTGAGGCTTCGTCGATGGTTATGGCCTGGCTCAATGAATATTTTGATGAACTGGTGCCGATTATCAGCAATTATGGCGGGGTGGTCGGCAAATTTGAGGGGGATATGATGTTGGCCTTTTTTGGCGTGTTACCCCGCTCCCTACCCCCTCAGACGAGCGCCTACCATGCCTGTCAGGCGGCCCTGGCCCTGCTGGCGGTGATCGAGCGTCTCAACCAACAGCGCCAACAGCGGGGTCATCCGCCATTTTTGGCCGGGCTGGCCATCAACACCGGGCCGGTTACAGCCGGGGCCCTGGGCAGCGCCGAGCGGATGCACTACACCGTCATCGGCGATACGGTCAACACGACCATTCGTCTGGAGGGGTTGACCCGGCAATTTGGTCAGGAGAACGGCATCGTTATCAGCCAACACACGCTGTTTGCCCTCGGCGAGCATCGCCATACCTTTTATTTTGAGCCGCTGGGCGCTCACACCGTCCGCGGCAAATCGGAACAGTTGTTAGCCTACCGACTCCACCCCACCCAGGTCGGGCTGCTGGAGGAGGGGTATTGAGCCTGTGCGAATTGATGCCAAACGCCGCCTGAAAAGATATTGGAGTTGGCTGCTCCTTCTGGTTCTACTCTGCCTGGGCCTGTTATGCGTGGCCGTGCTACTGCTGTTGCAAGGATTGGCTAATATACCCGACGCTGAATTTGTGGCGGTCGATTTACAATCGGAACTGGAGGCTGACTATCGGGCTGATACACACCGGCCCCAACTACCCGGCGTGCAGTTCGATTTGTTATGGGATGCCGTCGCCGACCGGGACCCGGACCCCCTCAATTTGACGGCCCGCCAAACGGCGCTCGAAAATAGCCTGCTGACGCCCGTGCCCACCGTCACCCGCCCCGGCTCCTGTCGAGGTGTCCATTTTGTGTACGCCGCTCAAGACACCTGGCTCGATGCGGCCAACCCGACCAGCGCCAATGGCGGGACGATCCACCTCTCTGTAGGCCAGGCGCAGGGGCAACCTCGGCGGCTCTTTCTTTACTTCCCCGTTACCGATCTCCTGCCGCCCGGTACTGCCATCCACAACGCCCGGCTGGAGATGGATGTGGCCCAGGCAGGCCGCGCCGG
>CAZWZZ010000118.1:5087-8376 GCA_964638395.1 uncultured Caldilineaceae bacterium | reverse complement strand
GTGTCTTTCAATTCGACGCCCTCGACGCCCTCGACGCCGGCGGCTCAAGCGACTCCCGCCACCCCAAACCCCGTGGCCAGCGGAACCCCTGCTGTCACCCCACCGCTCCAAACGCCGACACGTCCACTGCCCTCGCCCACCGTGGCTCCGACGCTGTTGCCCTCACCCAGCCCTTCCGCTGTGCCGCCGACTCCGACAGCCGGGCCACCGTCACCCACGACACCACCTCCGTCGCCTACATCACCGCCCCCGCCGTCAACAGCAACGCCTGTTCAGGATGACGACGACGATAATGATGATGATGACGATGAAGAAGAAGATGATGATGACGATGATGATGAGCCGCCCCCGCCCCCACTCCCAACGCCGACCCCGACGCTATTCCCGCCCCCGCCCCCGCCCTGGCTGTTTGCCGATTTATCGGTGTCCAAGATCGTTGACAACCCGATGCCACTCATCGGCGAGACGATCACCTTTACCGTCGCTATCACCAACGCCGGTCCGCTCGAAGCCACCAATGTGCAACTGCGTGATCTGTTGCCCGCCGGTTTGAGTTTTGTGTCGGCCACATCCAATCAAGGCAGCTATGATAACGCGACCGGGTTGTGGCGCGTCGGCGCTATCGCCAACGGCGGGACAGCTTCACTGACGGTGACGACGGCGGCGATCAGTAATGGGCCGGTCACTAATGTGGCCCAGATCGTGGCTGTCGATCAGCCCGATCTTGACTCGGTGCCGGATAATGATGTGGACATCGAAGATGACCAGGCCAGCGTCCTCATCACCTCGATCCTGCCTACCCTATCCATCAACGATGTGACCGTGACCGAGGGGGACAGCGGCGTGGTGACAGCCACCTTCACCGTACTGCTCTCTCAGAACATCACTTTGCCGGTCACTGTCGATTATGGCACTGCCGATAATACGGCCACGGCGCCCGCCGACTACGCCACCACCGGCGGCACGCTGACCTTTCCGCCCGGCACTACCAGCCAAACCTTCACCGTTCAAGTCCAGGGGGATACGATTAATGAAGTGATGGAAACTTATGCCCTCAACTTGAGCAATCCGGTCAACGCCACAATTGCTGATGGTGCGGGCGTGGGGACGATCCTTGATGATGACAACCCGGCACTGTCGATTTCGGATACGACGGTGATTGAGGGGGACCTGGGCAGCGTTTCCACCGTGTTCACCGTCACCCTGTCAACAGCAGGTGTGGAGGCCGCTACCGTCAATTTCAGCACGGCTGACGGCACCGCCCTCGCTCCCGCCGATTACACGACTGCCACCGGGTCCGTTACCTTTCCGCCTGGCGTTACTCAGCAAACCATCACCATTCCTGTGGTGGGGGATGTTGTCGTTGAGGGGAATGAGACCCTTTCCGTCAATTTAAGCAACCCGGTTAATGCTACCATTGCTGATGGGCAAGGGCAAGGGTTGATTATCGACGATGACAGCGGCTCATCCCCCTGTGATGCCCCGTTGACGGTTCTCCCCGCCATCAGCGACACCACCATACGCAGCAGTCAACCCAATGATAATCGGGGCCTGAGTCCGATCTTGGAGACGAAACCGGCCCCCGCCAGACGACACGCCCTCATCCAGTTCGACACCTCGGCCATCCCGCCAGGAACGACCATCTCCTGCGCTACTTTGTTGCTATACCAGACATCGCCGCCGGAGCCTTTGCAGAGAGTCAATGTCCACCGGGTCACAAGGGTTTGGGTGGAAGGGGACGGGCCGCCAGGCACGACCGGGGCCACCTGGAACCAACCGGATAAAGCGGCGGCCCCCAACTGGTTCATACCCGGCGGCCAATTCGCTCTGCCCGTGATCGACAGTTTCGTCCCCAACACCACTCTCCACGCTATCGATGTCACCCCATTGGCCCAATTTTGGGTGGATAATCCGACCGTGAATTTCGGCCTGATACTATGGCCTCGGATTTTGGGCGTGAACACAGCGATAAATTACGCCAGTCGGGAAGATGGGCTTAATCCGCCCCCCCGTTTACTTCTGCGAACGGTTCCAAATTTGTCGCTGGCTGATGCATCGATTACGGAAGGAGACAGCGGCTCGACGACGGCCTTTTTCGACGTTACCCTGTCCACGACCTCGACCCAAACCGTGACCGTGACTTATACCACCGCCGACGGTACGGCCACCGGGGCCGATAATGATTATGTCCCGGCCAGTGGCCTGCTTACGTTTCCGCCCGGCACGCTGACCCAAACCATTGCCGTCACGGTCAACGGTGATTTTCAATCGGAGGCGGACGAGACCTTTTTCGTCAACCTCAGCAGCCCGATCAACAGCAGCCTGGTCGATGGTCAGGCCGTGGGCACGATTCTTAATGATGAGAGCGGGGGGATGTTGATTGCGCCGGCAGAGCGTATTATCTTCTTGCCGATGCTGATGAAATGATGAGGAAATGTACCGCTTTGGGGCACGTTTTCATCGTGATTGGGGCTGGGTCGCCAGCCGTAGCTTGGCCGCCCGGCGCAGGCGCTTGATGGCCGCCTCCCGTTTGAGGGCGGCGCGGCGGTCGGCCACCGCTTCGCTGTAGATGAGGCGCACGGGGCGGCGTTGGCGGGTGTACTTCGCCCCCCGCCCGGCGTTGTGCGCTTTGAGGCGACGCTCAACGTCCGTGGTCCAGCCGGTGTAGAGCGTCCCGTCGGCACATTCGACGATGTAGACAAAGAAATTAGCGGCCAAACCCGATCCATCGCTTCCAAAAACTGGAGGCTTCCATCTCGACCTGCACGACCTCCCGATCCAGGAAGCGCCCGCCGCTGTAATCGAGCCGCCAATTCTCCCGTTCGACCACGGCTTGATCCAATGCTTGGGCCAGGGCTTCTCCCGTTTCATCCATCTCTTCATCCATCTCTTCATTCATCTCTTCATTCGTCTCTTCATTCGTCTCTGTAGCGGCCTCTTCGTCAGTCTCTTTGCCAGCCTCCCGGAGAAGCTGTCGCATTTCGACCAACTCCTTGAGGTAAAGATCGAGCCAGCGTAGCAGATTGGCCCGGTTGCTCAAAAAGCTATCTTTGAGATCATCCGGGTCGCCGACGGCCCCGGCCGAGACCTGCTCGAAGAGATGCCCGGCCAGCTTGCGCGTCTCCCGCCAGCCCCCCTGCCCGGCCAGCGTCTTGACCAGCGTGGCGCTGACCAGGGCGGGCAGTTGCTCGGTGGCCGTCACCAGGCCGTCATGCTCCTCCGCATCCAGGAAAAAGGGTTCGCTGCCGACCAGCCGCACCAGCCCGACGATGAACTGCACGGCCTCCTC
>CAZWZZ010000118.1:0-4987 GCA_964638395.1 uncultured Caldilineaceae bacterium | reverse complement strand
CCGGTGCCGATGATGGCTACGGTGAAGTTGCTCATAAACAATCCCCCTCAATTCAAATTATCGGCCCGCTGCAACGCGGCCAAGAGTCGCGCTTCTTCTGTAGAATCTTCGTCATCCAAACCATCCTGGTGCCGGGCGATTAGCCGCACGGCTACCGGGTGGCACTCGGCCTCGGCAGCCCAGGCAGCGCCCAACGCCGGGTGGTGGGCGTGAACCACAAAGGGGCGTCGCCATCCGGCGATGTGGTCGAGATCATCATCCTGAAACGAACGGGCCGATAACCGCGCCAACCCCGCCGGCCAGAAGGCTTCCAACAGCACAATCAACACCCGATGCGGAAGCGGCTGGCCCAGACATTTGGCCACATCGTGGAGCAGGGCGGCCTGGAGCAGGGCCGGCTGGTGATGGCCCGCCTGTTGCAAGGTCCGGGCCACGGCGATTCCGTGCCGCCGGTCATTGGGCGACATCCGCTCGAAGAGGCGCTGCTGGGCGGGAGCCGGTAGAATGGTAGTCACCAGTCGCGCATCAGCCGCCGGGAGGTCTCCCCGCAACCCACCCGCCCAGCCCGGCAGATAGGCTCGCAGAGCGATGAAAAATTGGTAAGCGCGGTAGAGGGGGGTAGAAGATGAAGCTGTCTTATTATAGGAAGACATAGAGAGCTAGAACCTCATAAAGAACAAATCGGTGATCGACCGGGCCGGGCCGAAAATAAGCCAATCCAAGATAGGCAAGCCCAGTAGAGGAGCCAGGAAAAAGACGCCCAGAAAGACGAACATCCCGTACCGCTGCATACTTTCGAGTTGGACCGAGGCTTCATAAGGGAGGAGACCCTTCAATACCGTAAAACCATCAAGGGGAGCAATCGGCACCAGGTTGAAGAAGAAAAGGGCTAGATTGATAAAAGCAAAAAAGTATAGGACCCTGAAAACATACTCTAAGATGGCGAAGGAGCCGAAGGTGGCCAGGGCGGGCTGCATCGCTTGCCACAGCAGGGCGCAGATGAGGGCCAGAATGACGTTAGAAACCGGCCCGGCGGCGGCCACGATCATATGGCCGGTGCGTGGATTGGGCCGCATATAGCGGGGGTTGACCGGCACATAGGCCCAGCCCAACCCCACCAGCAGCATCAGAAAAGAGCCGATGAGGTTCAACTGGGCAAAGGGGTTGAGGGTGATGCGCCCATTCTGGCGGGGCGTTGGGTCGCCCAGGCGGTCGGCGACGATGGCGTGGGCCAATTCGTGGATCGGAAAGGCCAGCAGCAAAATCAGGATATGCGCCCCGTAGCGAGCGGCGGAGGTGGTAAACAGATACAGGGCCAGCCCAAAGCCGACCAGGAACGTCAGGTAAGCGGTCGGCGGCTCGATGAGCGGCCTCAGATTATCCAGCCAGTTGTTGCGCGGCGGTTCGTAATAATATTGCGGTCGATTGGTTCTCATTCAATGTCCTATGAAAAATGCTAGAAAAATCAGTAGATTTCAGCATCCTGAGTAAACCGAGGAACGAGGTTGTATCGAAGCCGTGTCCTGAGCTTGTCGAAGGGGGTGCGATTGCGGTCTACTGAAAATGGGTTGGGTAAAGTGTGGGGGCATTATAGCACGCTGTCAGCCGATGGCGAAATAAATCGAAGAGGGGCTGCCCGGTTTGACACGATGGCCTTAATCACGGTAAAGTATGGCCGCTTATCTCACGATGCAAAACATAAGAAACTGCTTTGAAAGTCTGGAAAGGTCCACAGATAGCCACAGATGGACACAGATAAAAGCAAAATTTAGATAAAAATCTGTGAAAATCTGTGTCCCTCTGTGGATAGATTCGTAAGTCGCCACTTTTAAAACAGCTTTTAAGGAGAGAAAAATGACCACCCCACGTATTATCTCCCTCATTGCCAGCAGTACCGAAATCGTGGCCGCGTTGGGCTACGGCGATCACCTGGTGGGCCGCTCCCACGAGTGTGATTATCCACCAACGGTGACGGCGCTGCCGGTCTGTACCGAGCCAAAATTCAACCCGGACGGCAGCAGCGCCGAAATCGATCAGCGGGTCAAGGAGATTTTGGAGAAGTCGCTGTCGGTCTACCGCGTTCATTCGGAGCAGTTGGAGGCCCTCCAGCCGGACGTGATTATCACCCAATCCCAATGTGAAGTCTGCGCCGTCAGCCTGAAGGAGGTGGAGGCGGCGGTCTGCGAGTTGGTCAGCTCCAATCCGCAGATTGTGTCGCTGGAGCCGAACAGCCTGAGCGATGTCTGGGCCGACATCCGGCGCGTAGCCACAGCCCTCGGCGACCCGGCCCAGGGGGAGGCGCTGGTGGCCGGGCTGCAAGGACGGATGCGGACCATCGCCGAGCAGGCCCAGTGGCAGCCGAACCCGCCGACTGTGGCCTGCATCGAGTGGATCGAGCCGCTGATGGCTGCCGGAAATTGGATGCCGGAGCTGGTCGAAATCGCCGGCGGCAAAAACCTCTTCGGCGAGGCGGGCCATCATTCCCCCTGGATGACCTGGGAGGCGTTGGTCGAGGCCGACCCGGACCTCATCCTTATTTTGCCCTGCGGTTACGACATCACCACCACCCGCCAGAATATGTCTGCTCTGACCGGCAAGCCGGAGTGGGCCAATCTGAACGCGGTCAAAGAGGAGTGTGTCTTCGTCATCGACGGCAACCAATATTTCAATCGGCCCGGCCCCCGCCTGGCCGAGTCGCTGGAGATTTTGGCCGAGATTTTTTATCCTGAAGAGTTTGATTTTGGACATCAGGGGAGGGGCTGGGAATATTTTTAGATTAGAATGGAGATTTACGAAATGGAACCAACAAATCTAGGTATCCAAACGCTGGCCATCCATGCCGGAGAAGAGCCGGACCCGGTGACGAAGGCCGCGTCACCCAATTTAGTGATGTCAACCACCTACGTCACCGGCGCGGATGTTGCCTTTTCCATCGAAGGGGCCGGGGAGGATGATCCTTACGTCTACACCCGCTGGTCAAACCCAACGGTCGATCAATTGGCGGAGAAGCTGACCATTCTGGAGGGGGCGGAGGCCGGTCTCTGCTTTGCCAGCGGCATGGCGGCCATTAGCGCCCTCTTTTTGCATTTTCTCGATGCCGGGGATCGGCTGGTGATGAGTGATGTGGCCTACGCCGGGGCCTCGGAGCTAACCAACGACATCCTGCCGAGAATGGGAGTCGAGGTCGTCAAGGTGGATATGACCGATATCGAAGCTCTGGCCGCCGCGCTCCTGCCCGAAACGAAGCTGGTTTACATCGAAACGCCGGCCAACCCGATTATGCGCCTGACCGACATTCGGGACGTGACCGCCCTGGCCCACCAGACGGGCATCCCGGTGGCGGTTGACTCCACCTTCGCCACGCCGATGGCCACGCAGCCGATAGCCTTGGGGGCCGATTACGTCATCCACTCCCTGACCAAATATATCGGCGGCCACGGCGACGCCCTGGGGGGTGCCCTACTCGGCCCCAAAGCGGTACTGACCGATCTGCGCCACCAGATCAATGTCCGTTTTGGCGGCGTCCTCAGCCCCTTCAACGCCTGGTTAATTTTGCGGGGCGTGGCCACCTTGCCTTTGCGAATGAAGGCCCACGCCGAAAATGCCCTGCGGGTGGCCCAATTTTTAGAGGCACATCCGGCGGTGACGCGGGTCATCTATCCCGGCCTGCCCTCCCATCCCCAACACGACCTGGCCCGGCAGCAGATGGCCACTTTCTCCGGGATGCTCACCTTTCAAGTAGCCGATGGCCGGCGGGCCGCTCACATCCTGGCCGAGCGGCTCAAGATTTGGCATTACGCCGTCTCGCTCGGCCACCACCGCAGCCTGATTTTCTATCTGGACACCAATGAGTTGCTCCAAATCTCGTTCCGTTTGAATGAGGCTCAACAGGCCAGCTATCGTGACTTTGCCGGGGATGGCATTTTCAGAGTGTCTGTCGGCCTGGAAGATGCGGACGATCTGTGTCGAGATTTGGAGGAGGCGTTGGCGGCTTTGTGATTATTGACGATTGGGGGTTGGTTGAAGGGGATGGGGGTGTAGGGGTACTACACCGGATGGAGGAAAGGAGCGTAGATAGTTATACTGAGCGTACTTTGGTTTTGAGGTATCTGGCTAGTGTTCGCTGCATCTCTACGCTTTTGACAGAGGGTGCTTGTCGGGCTAGAATGATGGGTGTTGGCCTTTTAAGAATGAGAGTCTATATGGTGGCGAAAGATAACATTCATCAGGCAGTAAAGAACGCCTTGATAAAAGATGGTTGGACCATCACCCACGACCCATTTACGATTGAGTTTGAAGAAGAGTATCTGTATGCTGATTTGGCGGCAGAACGAGTCTTTGTGGCCAAGAAAGATGCTCGAAAAATTGTGGTTGAGTGTAAAAGCTTTCTTGGGCGTTCAATCATTCAAGATTTCAAGTCAGCTTTGGGCCAATATCGTATGTATTTGCAGATTTTGGCTCAAACAAATCCTGATTATGAACTTTACCTCGCAATTGGTGAGGATACCTATCACAGTGACTTTCAGAGAAAAGTCATTCAGTTTATCATATTGATAAAATTCCACTCATAATCATTGATTTGGATGAAGAGGAGGTTGTTGAATGGATAAATTAAGCCACCATCGTGCCGTTGTAAAAAAGGTGTTACAAGACTATGCTGATTTTGAAAATCGCGCCTTACCTGATGAATTAGAGAGCCATCTTATCATTGATGAACGCCATGATCGTTATATGCTCTTTCGAGTAGGTTGGCGTGGTAAACATCGTATCCACACCCCCGTGTTATATTTACACTTGAAAAATGATAAAATCTGGATTGAGGAAGATTGGACAGAAGATGGTATTGCTACCGATTTGTTACGAGCCGATGTCGTTAATCAAGACATTGTCTTAGCTTTCCATCATCCCGATAAACGACCTTATACAGAATTTGCTGTTGCTTGAACAAAAAGGGCTGTCTATTTTGGCCTGATTGTAAAAGAGTTTC